>JABGOW010000428.1 GCA_018645275.1 Verrucomicrobiota bacterium | reverse complement strand
GTTCACGTTAAGAGAGAGGTCCGCTATGTCTGTACGGTTTGGTGTATCCATAACAGGCCTTGGCAAGGCCCTGATGGCGGTCGCTGTGCTCGCAGTGCATATGGTGTCCACAGAAACGGCAAACGCCCTCGACGACCCTGTGCCGAACATCGGTGACTTTGCGGTCTACAACAATGCCGGGGCCGCCATCGTGAGTATCGCCGCCGAGGGCGGGTCCAACGCTTTGATCACAAACGCCTTTCCCAACACGGTTGTGGCCCCCCACGGTGCCTATGCAATTGCTTCCAACCGCCAGGCCATCGTCATGTCCGATGGTAAGCACCTTGTGCTATACAACACTCGACTCGATGACCTCAGTGGAGGAAATCGTGCTGAGGCACATGCCAACCTCAGCATCGACGGCGGCGATACTCCCTACGGTTGGGGTCAGGGGTTCATTCGCGACAGCAGCGGTGACGACGAAATGGTGATCAGTGGTGGAGCGGTTGTTGATGTCACCACTAACAGCCTGCTGCGCCTAAAGACAAGGCGTACGGACGCAAACAGCACCAAGCTGCTCCAAGTCATCCCGAGCCATACGGCCATCCAGCTCCTCAAGCTCGATGATGGTCTCGACTGTCTGCGGGTTACGCGCAGCTCGGACACAAACGCTGCCGCGAGCACGACATTCACCGATGTGGCATACAACCAGATCGACGAGACCTCCGCCGGCGCGATCAGCTTCACCTCGGACAGTGGCGACATCACGCTCAACAATGCGGGGCACTACCTTGTCCTCGCCAATACGGGCCTCCAGAAACCGAACGTCGACGGCCGGACAGGATATACGGGGCAACTCACGCTGGATGGCGTCGCCGTCGAGGGCTCCAAAACGACTACCTATATGCGAGGCAATGTCGAGGCAATGGAGGTGAACGACGGCGTCCTCTCCATCGGCATGATTGTACAGGCCACAACGGGGCAAGTCCTGAATGTCGAGCACATGAAGGAGGGGGGCGACAACGCCACAATCCTTGCCACGCGAACCGCACTCGCGGTCATCGCACTCCCGAGCGGTGCTGACTTCATCCGGCTTGAAGACACTTCCGGCCAGAATCTCAACGATGGGACATGGCCGGTCGCGTTCGCCACGCAGGCTGCCCCCCCAGATGCCGTTTTCTCGCACAGCACCACGACCGACCCCAGCGAGGTTACCGTCAATGCCACGGAGTCATTTCTCTTTCTGGGTGCCTTCTTCAGCGACGCGATCGCCGCTCAACGCCTCTCCCCCTGGCAACAGTGGCGTGTGAACGGGGCCGTTCTGGCCTATGGCGAAGCCGCGCGTTACTCGCGCAATGATGTCATTTTCGATTGCGGAAACTGGTCCGGCATGATGGCGTCACTGGAAGCGGGGGACAGGGTCGAGATGATCACGCAGCAACTCGGCGCCTCCGGCACGGCTGCGGGAGACTCCGTTGGTCTCCAGGGGATCCGCATCGCGTCGTTGACGACGAGTCCGGTTCTGATCCTGAACAAAACTCTGGGTGCCTATGACGGAATTGCCATGACGATCACGTCCAACACACTGAAGACCGTTGACTCGGACACGGCGGACTCCGGCATTGTCTACATGCTGACCTCCGCCGTGACGGGCGGTACGCTGACGCGCAATAGCATCACGCTGGGGCTGGGTGACACGTTCACCCAAGCGGACGTAGGCGTCAACCACGTCGCATTCACACCATCCGGAACCGGAACGTCGACCGTCTTCCGGTTCAGTGTCAACGACGGCGGATCGAATCCCTCTCTGGGTGCCTTCTCCGTCCGCGTGGTCCAGGCAACATCGCTCGCCTCCGACACCGGCACCACGGACGAGGATACGGTTCTCGTGACGGTCGCGAGTGGGACCAGCGTCCTTAACAATGATACGGGCGATGGTCTGACCGTCACGTCCTTCGATGCGCTGAGCGCCAATGGCGCCAGGGTCAACGTCAGCGCTGACGGCACATTCGCTTATAACCCCGTGTGGAGTACGGCGCTGCGCGCGCTTGCGAACGGCGGCAATCTTGTCGACACATTCGACTACACGGTCACAGACGCCATCGGCGAAAGCAATTCGGCAACGGTCAGCGTTACGGTCACCGGCACAAATGACCATTTCGGTGCCGTGGACAACGCGGTTGCCGACACGAGTGTGACCGATCAATCATCCGCTCAAGCGGTCGCGGTAGACCTGACTCTTAACGACGGCATTGTGCAGACCGCAAATGGCACAACAAACGACAACCTGCTCCTCAACTACGACGCCGCTGCCAGCAATGCGCGCGGTCGTTGGGAGAATCTGGGCTTTGGCACCAGCAGTGACGGCCCCCATGACCTCGATTTCATCTTCAACAGAGGCGTTACACTCAACCGCTCCGTCACATCCAGCCGAGCGGGGATCACGGCTGCCTACGAATTCGATGGCAGCATCAGTGCCTATGGTCGCTACGACGGGAGTCTGGATGGAAGCGGCACGGGCGGCTCTATCCACGAGCTGATTGTGGGGAACGTGGACCAGTCTGACGCCAGCTTTGAATTCTGGGTCAAGCTCGGGGCGGACGATCTTACACAGCACACGACGATCTTCGAGGCCGGTGGCGGCACCGGATTCGGCATCATCGTTGCCTCCAACGGCATTCTGACCGCCGCGTCGGAGACCGATGGTGCCGCCGGAACCGGAAGTACGGTCCGCTATGATCTTCTGAGCGACCCTCTCGGCGTCGTGAGCCCAGGCGGACCGACGGGCGACTTCAACCAGTATGGTGTCACCATCGACCTCAACGCGGGGCTCGCCTTGTACGTCAACGGCGTGCTTGTCGACGAGACGACCAGCGGTGTTGGTAGCGACTGGGATGGCGGCGACGACAGTGGCCTCGGCCATTTCCGGGGATCAAACCACGGTGGGTTCGGGAATGGCGCGGCAGGAACGACCTATGACACCCACTTCCACGGCGCCATCGCGGTCATGCGGGTCTATACCGGCATACTGTCCCCACCCGAGTTCATGCAGAACTACAGTGCGATCAATAGTGGGGGCGTGGATGCGGAGGGCAATTCGCTAACGATCAGCGGAATCTACAACGCGGCATCTAACCTTGTTCCCGGAACGGGAGCGCCCGTCACACTCGCCTCCGGCGGCATTGTCACGCTAGACAGCGCCACCGGAGACTTCACGATCAACGTTACCGGCATCAGTGACATAGGCACGCTGCAGCTTGGCGAGACGGAAACCGACGCGTTTGATGTCCAAATGGTTGACGGAACAGGTGAGGCACGAGACGCATTGGTCTCCGTTCTGATTCACGGAAAGAACCAGGCCCGGGCGGTGACGCTTGAGGCTGATGAGCTGGTGACGACTCACTTCCACGCCAGCGAGATCGTTGGTCGTTCTGATCACGGTGTAGGGGCGAGTGACCCATTCATGCGCCTTGACGCCAACGCCTACACTGGCAGCGGAACATGGGCCAACGAGGGATGGGGCGGGGCGACCTATGACGCTACGATGACCTCCGGGGCGGCGGTCCCTGCCATGAGCAAATTTGCGGGTATCGGTTTCGCGCTTCCGGATCCGCGCGGCACGCTTGCCTCGCTGGATGAGATCGGAACGGGAGATGCAACGTTCGAGATGTGGTTCAAGCCGGACGTGGGCAGCACGGAGAATCAGCTTCTCTTCGAGGTCGGTGGAGACGGGATCGCAGGGGCAAGCCTGGTCTACGATGACAACGCGGGCCTCCTGCGCTTCACGGTGGATAACAATGCCACGGTTGTGGCGCTCGAAGCCGCCGGCATCTCTCGCAGCGAATACAACCAGGTGGTGGCCGTCTATGATCGAGATAGCTCCGGTGACGACGACATCCTGACGCTGTACATCAATAACAGCCCGACCAACTTCACCGGCACGCCGGTTGCGACATCGCCCGCCGGCACGACGGCGCTCAACCAGTTCAGCAACATTGATGGTTCCGGCATCGGCATCGCGAACAACACCTATGCTGACACGGCCACGGTTGTTCCGTTTGAGGGCAAGCTTGCCGCCGTTCGTGTCTACTCGCGCGTCCTCACAACAACGGAGATCGAGACCAATTTTGACGCCCTGGCGCACCCGATCACAACGTTGGATGATGTTCCCACCGGCACACCCGGTCCAATCGTGACTACCTCGACGCTCGGTGCCACCGTCACGCTTAATGCGGACGGATCGGTGGATTACGATGCGACCAGCCTGGGCTCGGACATCCCGAAAGACACCGTGGTACAGGACTACTTCACTTTTGTGATCAGCGATGGCGAGGGTGGCAACACGAGCGCCACGCTGACGCTGGACGTCACGGGGGTCGATACCGGTGGTGCCGAGTTCCTGGCCGTTGACGACCACGTTTCGGTCGGCCAAAATGCTGCCGCGACGGCATTCGACCCGCGTGCCAATGACCTGGGAGCGGGCAGCTCAACAATCCAGCCGCTGCAGACCCATGAAACGAGCTACGACGAAGCGTGGGCGGCCGGAGGCGGGGCGTCTGTGGGTGATCCCGCTGTATTCACGAACGGTTGGCGGCTCCTGTGGAATGCGCCTTCCGCCTGGAATGGGACGAATACCGTGGGCAACGCCACTAATGGGTTCGTCGGCAGTGAGGCGGACTACATTCCCCTGAAGTGGAGCGGTACGGCATGGGCCGGTGACGGCGACGATGATCAGGGCAATGGCGACGTTTCAAAATGGCTTAGTCTCCACGCCGCAGGAGGCCATCCCGGAGAAGGATCGGGGGAGGCGGACACAGTCAGCAACAACGTCGACCGCTGCCCGATCGCCGCCTACACAGTCCCCACGAACGGCACCTACGCCATCGCAAACTCGACCATTTCGGTGGCGCATGGCGGCGGGCATGTTGAGCTCCTTGTGTATGTGAACGATACAGAGATGGTCTCGTTCGCTGTTCCCGGCGCAACAACACGGGCATTCGACATCGAGCTCGGCGCCCTGGCCGGTGGTGACGACATCTACGTCGCCGTCTCTCCCCATTCCTCCAACGCAAATGATACGTTCACCTGGGATTTTGACATCATCGTGTTGCCGTCGTCCGACTCTATCCCGGTAGACACACTCGGGACCTTCACGAGCGATGGAACCAACGTCACGTATGACCCCAACGGGCAGTTCACCATGCTGGCCGTCGCAGAGTCGGTGTTCGAGACGATTACCTATACGATTGTGGATGGGGCGGACAGTTCTACCGCAGAGTTCACTGTCGAGGTGGTGGGCGTGAATGATGCCCCAACGAACGCGGATGACAGCTATGCAACCGACGAGGACAGCACCGTGGCTGCCTCTGACTTGTTGGACGATGACGCCGATCCGGATAGCGGTGAAGCACTGACAGTCAGGGTTGGCGAAGTGCAGGGCGCCGCGGGCAACGTTGGCGTGAGCACGCTCACCGACAACGGTGGCAGTGTGACCGTCCAGGCTAACGGCGGCTTCGTCTACGACCCCGGGAGCGCCTTCCAGTCACTGGCGTGGGGTGGGTCGGGCAGCGACACCTTCACGTACCTCGCCGAGGATATTCATGGGCTGGGTGCCACAAACGCGGCAACCGTGACCATTAACATTTCGGGCAACGAGGATGGCGTCGATGCGCGGGATGACTTTTTCTCGACGGCTGCCGGGGGTTTGGTTAGCGGCAACCTCCTGAGTGACAACGGGGCTGGCGCGGACAGCAGCGTCGACGCCACCGATTCTCAGGCAATCACCGCCATCAACACGAATGGAATGATCGGCTCGTTGAGCAGCGGCCCCAAAGTGATGCGGACGATCGGCACATGCGGCAGTGCATCGGTCTCGGAGGCGGTACAGACGGTGACCCACGGTCTGACGCTCACGAATCCGGTCGTGATCGCAGGGCCGCCCTCCTACAATGAGGCCGAGCACTGCGTGGTGCGGGTCTTCAACGTCACACCGACCACGTTCGACCTGCAACTCCATGAACAACCCGAGGGAGGGGCGGAATCTGATGGCGATGGCAATGTCCATACCAACGAAAACGTGCACTGGCTGGTTCTCGCGGCTGGGCAGTATGAGCTTCCCAACGGGCTGTTGATGGAGGTGGGCAAGGTGGATACAACCGCGATTTTGCAGACCAGTGGGGACACGTGGGAGACCGTCAGCTTTGCGACCAGCTTCTCCACAAAACCTGCCGTCCTCAATACGATCCAGACGTTGAATGGCGATGCCACCGAGAATGCCGAACGCATGGGCACACGTATGCAGAATGTTTCCTTCACGGGTTTCCAAGTCGCCATGGAGGATCATGAGGGGGATTCCGCAGCCCGCACGAATGCAGAGACGATCGCCTGGGTAGCGATCGAGCCGGGCAACGGGACCTGGGGCGGCGGCCCGTTCGAGGCGGGGACAACCGCCTTGCTCTACGATGACGGATTCAGCGCTCTGAACTTCGTGCGAACTTACGGGGAGGCCTGCCGCTTCGTGGCATCCCAGAGTACGTGGAATGGCATGGACCCGGGACAGTTACGCCGAAAGGGCGTTGGCTCAACATCGGTGGACATGAGTGTTATCGAAGATACCTATGCTGACGCAGAAGTGTATCATGCCTTGGAATCCGTTGCCTATATCGTGATCGACAGCGACGGCGGCAATCTCACGGCGTGTAACCAGGCCGGGAACCAGGGTGATTTCACCTATGATCCGGGCAGCACCGCGACTTGGCGTGACCAGACGGGGACGGACACGTTCACTTACACACTGACCGATGGCCGCGGCAATACGGACACGGGGACGGTCACCATCGCCGTGTCCGTCTGTACGATCCTGACCGTGAGGTGAGGGGCGTGCCCCGGCGGCGGGGTATCGCTCACTCTACTACCGCCCCTCCCACGGCAAAAGCCTTCTACCTAATCCGGCTCGAAACGCAGCCTTGACCTGGAAAGTTCCAGAAGCAAGGCAGGAAGAAGCCGTGATGGTCGCAAGTTGCAGTGGCTGCACCATCGGGATGAGGGCTGCAACCTGTATTGCGCCACAGCCGGCAATGGCGTGAGCTTCACACGCCACTTGCACCTTGCTGGCACCATATCGACTCACTACTCTTGACTCCTACTGGACAACCGCTCCTAGCGCATTGATTTCATAATATCTAACAAGCGGACAACTTGAACAAGCGGAGAGTACAAATGCGAACCATAGTCATTGCAGCCACAGCAATCACCGCGATTGCTACGTGCTTCGGCGCGATCGCGCCAACCACCGAACTCGAGGAAATCGTGGTCACGCCATCCCGCCGCGACATGCTCTTGCGGGAGACGTCGGACCATATTCAGGTCATCAACCGCAAGCAGATTGAGCAATTGAAACCTGCATCCACAGGCGAACTGCTTGAGTACGCAACAGGCGTGGCCGTCGAAACGGGGACCGGCAGCGGCCTTCCAGACCGCAGCATCGTCAGCCTCAATGGCCTACCGGCGAACTATACCCTGGTACTCGTGGACGGCGTCCGGCTGGTCTCCGATCATATTCACTCCGGGCAAAACCTGGAACTGGTTCCGGTCAATGCAATCGAACGCATTGAAATCATGCGCACGGCCGGATCTGCTCAGTATGGCGCCGACGCTATCGGCGGGGTGGTGAACATCATCACGCGCAAGGGCAAAGCAGAACCCTCGGGCACAATCAATGCAGCAGCGGGAAGCTACAACACGTACGAAGGCGGGATTGGTATGCAACTTCCGCTCGGGGATGCCGCCCGGCTGTCCACGTTCTTGAACTGGGAACAGAGTGACGGTGTACCGCTCATCGCACCAGCACACCGGGTCAACAACATGGGCTACGAACGCCTGAACCTACTGACCCGCCTGGACGCCAACCTGTCAGAAGCGACACGCGTTTATGCATGGCTCAACTATGCAAAGAACACCGTAGATTGGCGCGGCGACGACGCCGACAGCTACCTGCTGATGCCGTCAGTCGGGCTTCACCACGACGTGGGTGAGAACCTGACCCTGGCAACAGAGATCTCCTACTCGTACTGGAAGGCGGATGTTAACAACGAGAAAAACCAGATCTTTGAACCCAAGGCGTATGCGACTTGGCAGATCAGTGATCTGCACACGTTTATGGGGGGTGTGGATTTCAGGCACAACGAATTCAGACGCACGGCCGTGGAGGCGCCGGATCAGAGAACCTACGGAGTCTTCATTCAGGATGATTGGCGCGTCAGCGACCTGCTTTCGCTAACACCATCGCTGCGCTATGACAAAACCGAGAACATCAACTCGGCGCTCTCTCCCAAGCTTTCGGCATTACTATCGCCATCGGAGAAAGTGCGGATTCGTGCCGCAGTCGCACGCGGTTTCCACGCCCCCACCCTTCAGGAACTCTACGAAGAGGGCTATGGTCACGGCGGCAGCGCCTACCGTTTCGGAAACCCAGACCTTGATCCCGAGTACAGCACGACGTATTCACTCGGCATCGAAGTGGAACCGGCCGATCCCCTACAGTTTATGGTGCATGCATTCTACAGCGACATTGACGACATGATCGTCCCCGTCTACACCGGACCCTGGGAAGAGGACCCGACCAAGGATGTCTGGAAACGCACCAATATTCATGAAGCCGAAGTCTATGGCGCCGAGGCCAACATCCGGCTTGCACTTTGCGACCATGCTCGAATCGAAGTCGGCTACACCTACACAGAGAATGAAGACAAGAGCACGGGACGCCAACTCCCCTACAGCCCAGGCTCCTCAGTCTTCACCAAGCTGATGATGTCCTACCCCATCGGTAGCGCCTTGAACGTCTCCGCATTCGTCTCTGTCCGCGCGACCATGGACCGAGAAGCCTGGAACTGGAAGCCAACAGCTGACGCCGCCGCAGACAATCCCGATGGCCTGACGACCTCCCTTGATGACTACACGAAACTGGACGCCGGAATCACGTGCACGATCCATGACACATACGAAGTATTCCTGCGAGTACGGAACATCCTGGGTGAGGACATCGAAAACCTCGATGACGCCTACACGGTTATTGACGGGGAACCGACTGTGCAGGTGGGAATGCGCTACAACCTTCCCTTAATGCTGTAGACCTCAGTTCAGATGCTGCCCCTTTTCATACTCCTGCCGCAGGTGCCCGGACACCCCGAAACCATACTCCTTCAGGATCTTACGGGCGCGTTCAGACACGACAAACTCAATGAACTGCCTTGCCGCTTTCGGCTGCTTCGAGCAGTTGAGTGAGCAGATCGTCACCCGCACGGGCCTCAGTTTGTAGGATTTGCCTGTGGCACTCGTGATCGCATCAACGTAAGGCTCAGGAAGGTGCTTAGTAATCTCGATGCAATCAAGCGAATCCTCCCGCAGGCTTGCCACAGCCTTCCAGACCAGCGCCGCATCCACATTCTGCATAGCGACAAGATTCGCCACGTAGGAACCGCTGCGGTGGATCACGATATTCTTGTTCTCGGAAAGGGCATCAAGGCTCATGCCCGCCTTGGTGAAGATCGTCGGCAACATACGACCCAGCGTCGAAAGTTGGTAGTCCGTCAGCGCCAGCTCAACATCGTCACGCGCCAAATCCTCTAGATTACGAATGCGCTTTGGATTGCCCTTCTGCACAATGATGACGGGATTGAGTTCGGCCACCGTCCACCCCTCATCTGCCAACTGTCGAGACATGATGATATCGAGGAACGGGTCGTGGCTCACGTAAAGATCGCCCTCAGCCTGTAGCTCGATATTCGCCAGCAACTCACCCGATCCCGCCGAGTTTATCTCGACGGCCTGGCCCGTCTCCGCCTCATACAGTTCCGCGAGTGTTTGAAGTGCCGGACGCATCGTCCCGCCGACATGACACAGCAATGCCCCCTCCTTCGGGTTCACCTTTGCGCAACCGCACACCATCACCCACACAACCGCAACAATCCCGAATCCTATCTTCATCCGACTCCCCTCGCCGCTTCTCTCACACGTTCTACGCAAATCCCGTCAGCCAGCACGTTTTCTTCTACTCTACCGGGTGACACAATCCGGCGCTGAAAAGAGGCGCCGGACAGCCTCATGAGCACCCGTTTTCACCACCTGATCCAAATGGCCACTCGCAACAAGTCGACCTTCATGCATCACGCCAATCCGGTCTGACACCTGTTCCGCCTCCTCACGGCTGTGACACACATGGAGCGTGGCAATCCCAAACTCCTGCTGCACGCGACGCAGCTCGCCACAGATGTCGCGGCGAGTCGGTTCATCCAATGCACAGACAGGCTCGTCAAGAATCAGAAGCTTCGGTTGCCGGGCAAGCGCTCTGGCCAACGCCACCTTCTGCCGCTCACCGCCGCTCAGCGCACGTGTAGAGCGCTCCAGCAGCGCTTCAAGCCCCAAAAGCGCGACGAGCTCGCGGACCTGCTCCACCGAGCGCTTCACACTCGTGCCACGCACGACCAACGGAAATACAATATTGCGCAGCACCGTCAGGTGTGGAAAAAGACCGCCATCCTGCGGAACATAACCAATGTCACGGAAGCGTGGCTCGAGCGCTGAGATCTCCCGTCCGTCCAACCGGATACTCCCCTCCTTGATCCGTGCAAGACCGCACACCGACTTGAGCAACAAACTCTTGCCCGATCCTGTATGGCCCATGAGAGCGAAATACTCGGATGGCCCCACGACCAGATCCACATCACGTAACCGGAAAGCCCCCGCTTGCAGCGACAGCCCGCTAATCTCAAGTGCGTTCACGGACGGTTCCTCTCAAGCAGGTGAACGCCCACAAGCCCCGCCGCAGTCAGCACCAACATAATCAGAGCAATTGCCAGTGACACTTCGATGTTTCCCACGCTCAGTTCCAACCACATCATCGTCGGCATCACCTGAACACGAGGTCCGGTCCCCACGAAAACCATTAGCGGCCCAAACACACCAATCCCACGTGCCCAAACCAGAATACAGCCGGCCAAAACGCCCGGGCGTGCCAGCGGCAGTGCGACCCGCCAAAACGCCGACCACGGCGAACAGCCAAGCGTGCACGCCACCTGTTCCAAATCCCGACTGCCCGCATCAAATGCCGCCTTTACTGACCGAATACCATAGGACATGGAGATCACATATTGACACATCACAATACCCAGCCAGGAGACCAACGAAATGCCGACTCCGCTGAGGGCCTGCTTCAGCACGTTTCCAAGTCCAAAACCAAAAAAAGCCAGCAGCGAAAGCCCGACGACCACGGGAGGAAGAAAAATCGGAACATCCACCAGCGTATTGCAGACTGCATGCAGGGGGAAACGGTAACGGCTCAGCGCATAGCCCGCTGGCACCGCCGTCACGATAACCAGCACCAATGTGCTGAATGAAGTCACCAGACTCAGCCGTAGGGCACGTAGCACGGCCGGGGAAAAGAAAAGCGTCTCAACGTGCGCCAACGAAACCCCTCGGCGGGCAAGATAGAGGACATCCGCCGTCACCAGACCGACCACAACCAACGTGCAGACCAGCAGCATACCCATGCTTACCAGTAGCAGCGGGTGAATCCGAGGCCCGGCCATTCTGAGCGGTTCCTCATTCTTCATTCTACGACCCCACTGTACCCGTTTTCGCGCAGCAGACGCTGCCCTTCCTCCCCCGCCATGAAATGCATAAACGATTGGGCTACGCTGCGGTCTCGCGATGTCGATAACAGCGCACACGTCACGGGTGAAATCTCCCCCGCCTGAAGGGAGACCGGCACCAGATCCACAGAATCGCCCACCGCCCGAGCGGTGGAATCCCAGACCAGTGCAACATCCACGTCATTCATCTTCACCCACGTCACCAGCTCATTGACTGTCAGCGACTCCTTGTCCGCAACGGCATCCCAGTCAAGGCCAACACGCCCCAACATGCCACGAGCCGTCCGGCCTATCTGGCATGCTTTAGGATGCCCCAGAGCCGCCGTGACATCAGGTCGCGACAGATCCCGTAAACCCCGGATGCATTTTGGATTGCCGGGAGCAACGGCAAGAACCGGAATCAGACGCGCCACCGATACGGTCTCCACGACTGAACCGTTCAAAGCTTGGAGCCGTTCAACATACCAGGCATCACCCGGCAGAAAGAGATCGGCCAGTGGGTCATCCTGCACCCGGGCGAGGATCACACCGCTGCCCGCATAGTCGACCTCCAACGCGATGCCGGTCCGCGCTTCGAACACAACTCGAATCGACTCCACGGCGGGCCTCAACCCAGCCCCGGCATACAGTGTAACCAACGGCGTCTGGCGGACGCCACACCCAGCAAACAGAAGCAGATGCAGCACCCATATGCAAAGAGTGGCTGCAAGTTGTTTCATGTTCATTGTTCCCATCATGTGGACCGAAACCTTGCCACAACAGCTCTCAGAATTCCAGCGCAAGCTGACAGGTCGCCATGTTGCGATCTGGCATCTCTCCAGCATCTCCGCATGCGAGTCAACTTGAGAAATGGGAGCAAACGTGTCACACGACGATCTCTTTGAGTTTTCCGTCTTCCACCCGAAGGCAGCGTGTTGTGACCGATGCAAGGAACTCAACGTTGTGTGACACGACGATCATGGCTTGGGGGAGCGAGAGCAATAGGGAGCGAATGCGCTCATGCGATACTGGGTCCAACCCGTTTTCCGGTTCGTCGAGCAGCAGAACGTCGGGTTCCATGGCCAGGACGGTGGCTAGGGAGACGAGCCGTTTCTCGCCTCCGGATAGATGATGCGTGATACGGTCTTCATAGCCCTCCATGCCTACAAGCGACAATGCGTTGCGTACGGCACGTTCTGTCTGCTCCCGATTCTTTCCCTGGTTCAGCGGTCCGAAGGCAATGTCCTCCTGAACGGTGGGGCAGAAAAGCTGATCGTCCGGGTCCTGAAAGAGCAGTCCGACTCGCTCTCGCACTTCCCAAAAGTCTCGCTCGCTACTTCTTGTTTGCCCGAGAATCTCTACCTGCCCCTGGTTTGGCTTCAGCAGCCCCACGATCATATGAAGCAGCGTGGTCTTGCCGGAGCCAATGGCCCCGACCAATCCTACCCGTTCTCCGTGACGAATCGTCAGATTCACATCTTCGAGGACGGGTTGTTGCGCCGTATGTCGAAACGATACGCCCTGAATATCTAGCAGATTACCCTTTTCGTTCATCGCGCAACCCCTCCGGAGATCCACTCCACAAATGCGAACAACATCAAGACGATGGCCGAGGTCAGGCAGAACACGGCATCCCGTTGGTGAAAGTGAAAATGGTGGTACGCATGGAACTCACCCCTGAACCCCCGGCACTTCATGGCCGCCATGATCCGCTCGGAACGCACCAGGCTTCTGACCAGCAGCATGCCCATCAGGTATCCGTACGTGCGATAGGTGTGAACGCTCATGGCCGGACGGAATGCACGTGCCTTCATGGTGCGCAACAGCGTCACGTACTCGTGGTGAAGCACATCAAGGTAGCGTAGCGTGAACATGAACAGATGCGTCAGTTTCGCCGGCATATGGAGATGATGGAACGCATGTCCGAGCGAAGACAGTTCCACCGTGCCGAGGAGCGACGTGAACACCAGGAGGATCGCGTTCGCCTTGAGCGTGATGCCTGCAGCAAGGTGGACACCGTCGTGACTGAACGGCACGGACAGCAGTCTGAACATCGGCTCACCCGGTGATGTGGTCGGTATCAGCAAGAAGAGAACGACCATGAAGAGGTTCAATCTCAGTAGCCGTTTTGCGAGTGGCCTGATCGGCAGCTTGGACAGCATGGCCAAAAAGGCACCAACGGCTACGCCTGAGCACAGAACCCTGTAGTGGCCGCTCAGCGCGATGAGGACTGCAAACACCAGCGTGGCGACGACTCTGGGCCGCGGGTCAAGTCGGTGTACAACCGTGTGCCCGGAAAAGTGTGTGGTGCAACTCACGGGTCACTCCGGGTCTTGATAATATGCGGCATCTCGAATGCCTTGGGGTAGACTCTGGCCAGGAAGCCGACGATAAATCCAGTGAAGATGCCTTCGATTGTGACAATGGCCAGGTGAGGAAGGAGGGAAAGCTTCACGATGATGGCAAGCTGCTTTCCGCTCAGAATCAGGGATCCTGCCCACAGGACGAATGAGAGTGTCAGCGCCGTTACCCCGGCGGCGACACCCAGAAGAAACGCCTCTCGCCCCTTCTTGCTCTCTCTAATGCGACGACTGAACAGGTAGTAGCATGCAACAGCAGGAAACCCCATCGTCACCGTGTTGATGCCCAGCGTCGTGATTCCGCCGAATTGAAAAAGCAGTGCCTGCAGAAAAAGGGCTACCAGGAACGCTGGCATGGCAGCCCATCCGAGAAGGACACCCGCAAGTCCGTTGAGTACCGGATGCACGCTGGAGGGCCCCAGCGGAAGGCGAATCACCAGTGACGCGACAAAGATGGCGGATGCCACGAGCGCCGCCCTGGGTATCTGCTCATCCTTCATGGCGCGTAGTCCCAGCGCGACGCCCCCCGCAGCTAGAAGTGCCCCGGCGGCGGCAACAGAGGCCGGTGCTACGCCTTCGGTGATGTGCATCCACTTTCTCCTTCTCCGCCAGTCCGCTTGGTTTGCGCCACGTTCTGCCTGCATAGGCAGTAGATTCCGAATAGGCCAAAGATCACGCTGACGCCGACAATGCCGCCGGTGAGACGGCCGACGCGTGTATCGGGCCTGCTACCGACCAGTGCGTTCGGTCCTATCTGCACTTCGGCCGTGACGAGATGGCCCATGCCATCATCCACGCTGAGATTCCAGATACCGTTGGTGTCGGGGATAAACGCAAAACGACCATGTGGGTCCGTTGTGCCGGTTTGATGTTCGTTGCCCTGATCGCCCGGAGCAACCACCGTCACGTCGCAAAACGCCATCGGACTTCCATCGTCGTACGTGGCTTCAACGCCCGTCCCTCCCGGGAATACGCGATGCTGCACACCATGTGCAAAAGCGAACGAGCCGACCACCATTAGGCAGGCAACGGAAACGGTGAGGCGTCTTTCCTCTGATCTGCGGTTCTTCATCTATCGTCCCTCACCATGAAAATCAGTGAACATCCTCGTCCGTCATGGCTGGCTGTTACAAGACAACGGCCCTCCTTGCGCAGCTTGATCAAGGCCGGCCGATCCGGCCCCGCTCTCAACGATGAAGTCTTGCCGCCTTCCGCCGAGACTGAGAGCGTCCCTGAGATGGGCTCTCCGTTCAGGCGAAGGGATACCGGCAGTTCGTCGCCGGGCATCAGTTCGGACACAGGCTTTCCCGGGACCAGTTCCAGGCCCGTTCCCTGCGCATACCGGCGGATGTCATCCGACTTGTCACCAACAGCGAGAAGAGCCTTTCCCTCGTAGCTGGGCTTCTTTGCTTGCGGTCGTCTCAGCGAAAAAGTCACTACGTGTACGCCGTCGACGGCCCATGTTAGAATACCCGTTCTCTGCTTCTCCTCCTCGGCAGTCGTGACCTCGACGGCACCCCCGTCAGGCCCCCATACCTTCACGCTTTCCAGGACCTTGTCTTTCAGAGCGAATGAGCTCTTGGGGAAGTAGTGTCCGCTGCACAAACGTACGCAAGCAGAGCTCCCGGCGTCTGGGTAGAAATCATCTGCATCAACCCAGTGCTCGTGAGCCTGGGCAAGCGATGCGAACAGGAGAACCAGTGCCCAACGTAAACAGGTGTCCTTCATCTCTGACCTCAGAACTTGTACATCATCGTCATGTTTGCCCGCATGGAGTCGGCTCCGTCAGTCTCACCAAACTCCAGACCGGTCTTGATGGTTATGTTTTGATCTCCCAGAGGAGCATAGATCCCCGGCAATATCGACCAGTTATCTTCCGTGTCTTCGAAACTCCCCATGACTTCAACGCCGGCGGCGATTCCGTGGGGGTCAGCGGAGATAGGGGTCTTCACGCCGATCGCCCAGGTCGTATCGCTCTCATCCCCTTCTTCCTCATAGCCCAGATTGAGCGTGATATTGCTATGCTCGCCGAAATCCTTTCCAACGATCAACATGCCCGCGTAGACGTTGTCTTTGCTCCCAAGTAACTTCTTTGCACGGCTGAATGGAACTTCAATGGTCCCAACCACTGCAATGTCTACGAACCCGTCTTCGATCACGCGATACTGGAGACTTCCCGCCGCAGCCTCCATAAAGGGAGAGGGGCCATTCGGTTCGTAATTCTCACGTTCTTCAT
Organism: Verrucomicrobiota bacterium; assembly: GCA_018645275.1. Taxonomy (GTDB): domain Bacteria; phylum Verrucomicrobiota; class Kiritimatiellia; order UBA8416; family UBA8416; genus JABGOW01. The sequence continues at coordinate 4,497 of JABGOW010000428.1, read as the reverse complement.
CAACGATATGGTCGATACCGAACTTGGCAAAGTGCGTGTGAACGTCAAGCATCAGTCGATCCAGGATGCCGTACGAAATGCCCGGTGTGAATTCCCAGTGATCCAGGTCTGGGTTGTCCTGGTCGTCTACCATGTAGTCGTAGTGCAGATGGAATACACTCTCGCCTCGTTTGGCGGTCGTGTAGCTTTCCATCTCGATGTACTCCATGGCGTGATGCGCGAGGGCACTCCCCGCCAGCATCACTCCCGCAATAGCCATCACAACGATCTTCTTCATCCTCTTTTTCCCTCTATACCACGTTACCTGTGTTTCATATCCCATACTGTCTAGACTCTGCGTGTTCCGTTCTCCTCTGGCTCTGCCCGCTCACCTCCTTGGCTTGCCGCGTCCGAAAGCATACGATTCTCTGGTTCGTAACACTCCGCATGCAAAAAAAGGGGAGTCGCCAGACCGCCCTGCCTATCCCAGTTCTTTTCCCGTCGAGCTCAGCGATAGGCTCGCGTGGAGGACGCCCTTCTGCTGCCGCAGAAGACTCGCCATCTCCTCGATTTCACTGGCCGGGCCCTTTGTCAGAATCATCTCGGCACACATGTGTTCGTCGAGATGGACATGCGTTGACGCGAGAACCACGTTATGATGATGGTGCTGTAGGCGGGTCAGCTTCTTACTGAGCTCACGCGTCTCATGGTCATAGACCAGCGTAATCGTCCCCACGACCTCCTCGTCGCCTTTCCACTCCTCTTCAACCAACCGCTCGCGCAACATGTCGCGGATGAACTCCGACCGATTCGCATACTTGCTCTTCGCGACCATCGCTGCCAACCGTTCAAGCAACGGTTTCTCAATGGCCATACTGAATCGCTGAAGCGTGCTCATAGGTATCCTTGTTTCTCCTCGTGTATTACGATTCGCGAATTCGTATCACCGCCATGCCTCGCTGTCAACGCCAACGTTGCGAGGACATTCCCCCGCCTTTTCATGTGAAGCCCGGCAGGAAGGATTGTGGGCTTGTTTTGGGGCTGCGCGATTCGGGATGCGGGGATGCAGGATAAGAGCACGGCGATGCCGTCTGCCAGCGGAGAACCTATGGTTCGGCCCTGTCGCACGGCTTAACCAAGCCACCTCTGACGCAGCGCACGAAGTTGAAGATGCGGATGGCATCGCCTTGAGGGCCGCGACCATAAGGGAATGCTCCAGGATTGCCTGATTTGGGATCGCTACGTTGGCATCCCGCGCCGTGTACATCCATCCAACGCCCATGCATGCATCCCATGGCTCTGCCAAAAGCAATGTAGACCGCAGAACTGGCATGTCCCCCCGTCCTGACGTGCGTGGTGCCCGTCCAATAGGATGGATAGTCTCTTTGTCCACACTCATTCTGGATCGCGGTTGTCTTGAGTGCCGGGTCTATGGCGGCAGAGCCTGCCTGATCAGGACCCCGCGAATAGTCCACGATGCTCTGCAGTTCTTTGGCATTAGGCAGACGCCAGTCCGTGTGCCCTGCCAGTTCAGACTTTTCGGAAAACTCCAGCGCATCTGCCCAGTTCATGCCGCGACCACTGTCGGACTTCATCCAAGTCAGCCCTGTGGCATGGTCCGTGACGGTACCGTCGCCGTTGTCCTCGAACTGATTGTTTCCGTAAGCGCTGTTCCCTCGCACGTAGAGTACATGAAAGGTCTTCTGGCGGCGATGGCGCATCACCCCGGAGGGATAACCCTTGATACGACCATCAGCGAAGTTCACACCGAACATGGTGGCATTGCCACCCATCGTCGTGCTGCCATACTCCGTGCATGTGGCGAATTGGGAGTCGATAATGCGCTCTCGCTGTGCGGGATCTCCATATCGGAATGCGAACACATCGTCATCAATGAATGGTTCTGCTCGGGAGGTGTCGGTGTTGCGAGGATCAGGATCGGTGCCACTGAAATCAATCAGCGAATACAGCTCCTTGATTGACGGCAGACGCCAGTCACTATATCCCCCCGCCCGGCACTTGGCGGCGCCAGCGACGGCTTGCTCGAAGGTCCTCTTCTCGCCTGGATCCTGTTGCCAGATCAGACCCGTGTTAAAATCAGACACGGTGCCATCGCCGTTGTCGCGGTAGGCTGGCGGATTGCCGCAATACTGCGCATCCTGCCCGCAGAATGACTTCCCGGGCTTTGGCGACCTGATCTTCGACCGGTTGTCGTAACACTCAACCTGCCCCGTATCGACAACCGCGTAAGGCAAGGGGGCGCCCTCACTGCTACAGATCAAGAAGAGCACCACACAAGCCGCAGCCAAATGCGGAGCTGAAGCGAAGCGGAGGACCGGCGTCCCAATTGTGCTGTATTGTCGATTTCTCATTTCTGCTTCCCCGGTTTCTGTTTTCCCCGTTTACTCCTAACCTGCCTTGCACAGAGCCAGGGCCGTATTCACACTCTCGGGGAAATTGCGTCTCACTTCAACAACGAGGCATTCTGGACAGTAGGTATGCGTGCGTCTGGCGGATTCGCTTTCATGGTCATGCACCCAGACGTCATCCTTCTGAATCCGACCACAAACACAACAGGCTCTCACAAGCGGGCCCGATTCTCTCTTTCGGCGTCTGATTCTCATATCCACCTCCCGGTAATTCGTCCTCTGCCTGGTGTTACGCAGGGAGATGCCAAATCTTGCTGGGTAATCAGGGAAAGGGCCACAGCGGGCCATGGTAAGGCCCAAACAGACAATATCTGGAATCATAGAAGTACGCGCCACTCTTCGAGTGGCTTTGCGCAGCTACTTCTCGCCAGCGAGGGCCTCGGCAATATTGAAGGCGTGGTCTTTGATCTTGCGGTACGCCTGAAGCATATCCACGACAATCAGGCAATTCAACGCGGATGCATCCTTCTGCTCTAGCTTCGCGATATGGGCATAGCGAAGATCTTTCATCATCCGGGTGATGATGTCCCCTTCCGTACAGGCCTTGCTGAGGACTTCTGTATTACCCACACTGACGGCTTCGCTTATCATCTCAACATAACAGGACACTCGGTCATGCAGCCTGAGAATATCTTCCTTGGCCGTCTGCGACAGACTCAAGTCGAGGGTGCCCGCTTTCAGATCGAGTTTCAGGATTCCGACGACGTAGTCACTAACGGACTCGTACTCGTCTGCGATCCGGAGCTGCTTGCGGGCTTCCTCCACCACATCGTGAGGGACGCTCCCGGAAAGTACGCTGCCGAGAAATTCGGAAATTTCCTTCTGCATAATGTCCAGCACGGTCTCGCGATGAAAGAGTTTCTTCTCGCGTTCCTCCGCACCGTCTTCATCGCAAATGGACTGCCGGAGCCATCCCAGCATCTTCCTGACGCCGCCTCCCATTTGAATGATTTCATCTAGTGACTGCTGGATGCCGAACGCCGGCGTATCGAGCAAACGTACATCAAGAAACGTAAGGTGTGGCACCTCCTTGTGTGGTCGATCGGGCACCAGCCACCTCAGGAAAGTGATGAACGGCGTCAGCAGCGGCAGGAACAAACAGACCAACAGCACATTGAACAGCGTGTGTGCAAAGGCGATCTGCTTTGCAATGTCCATATCCGGTTTGAGCACTCGCTCCAGAAACCGCATGTAGAGGAAGAAGCACGGAACCATCAGCAGGACGGCGATCACTTTCATGCCAATATGGGCATAGGCGGCACGTTTTGCATTCGTTGATGCGCCGAGGCAGGCCAAATAGGCCGTGATCGTCGTACCGATGTTCTGGCCCAGCACCAAGGCAACCGCAGCGTCAAACCCAATGATCTCCGAACGCGCCAAGGTAATCGTGATCGCAACCGTTGCGGATGACGATTGCACAATCGCTGTGACCGCTGCACCGATCAGCACACATTTCATGACGCCCAGATAACTGGTTGGCTCGTACCTGGAGAACCACGCGAGGACCTCTTCGCTGTGCCTCAGAGGCTCAAGACCATGCTTCATCAACTGAAGCCCGAAAAAGACCATACCCACACCCATGAGTGTCATGAATGTGTAGCGCACCCGTTCGTTCTTGCTGAAAAGATAGACAAAGCCCGTGACGCCCAGAAAGGGCAGACCGTACTGCAGGACATTCATCGAGACAATCCAGGCGGTAATCGTGGTGCCGATGTCTGCGCCAAGGATGACCCCGGTAGCCTGCGTGAGCGTCATCACGCCCGCGTTGACCATGCCCACAGCCATGACGGCCGTCACGGAACTGGATTGGATCAGAGCCGTCACACCAGCCCCGGTTGCACATGCAAGCGCACGTCGATCCGTCAGCGTGGCGACCATCCGCCTGAGTCTGGACCCAGCAACGGCCTGCATGCCCTCCGACATGTGCTTCATGCCCAGCAGAAAGATGCACAGCCCGCCAATCACACCGGTAACCAGATCATATAGTATTGGGTCTGTCATCGTGTATCCATCATCCCACACCTTCATTCAGGATCACTAGCGTCCCATTGACCAATATCAAAACTTTATAGTGGCCGCCTGGCTGGCT
>JABGOW010000340.1 GCA_018645275.1 Verrucomicrobiota bacterium | reverse complement strand
CCTTCCTTCTTCGCTGAGGCAGCTTCGCAGGACAAGTCGGCAAGCTCAGGATGACAGTTCTCTAATCATGAGCATTCGAAAGTTTGAACAGAAGGTAGCAAAGGTAGCGAAGGGGTGGAGAAGACTTGCTCTTTCCCGCCTGCGGCGGAAAAGTTGGGACTCGGTTCGCACTCTTAGCAGATTCTCTTTATGATTGCTCCAACCGTATTGATGAAGCAGTTGGCAACAGGATGAACGGACAACTAGAATGTACGTCCCTTTTACTCGAAAAACGTTGAAAGACTGGGCGGGCTACAAGGCCTTCAGGGAGGGAGTCGTACTCTTTGAGAATGGCAAGGTGGATCAGGCTTTCTTTGATCTTCCTTTTGTGACGGGGCACCTCTTGCTTGGCGTGAACGGGATGAACAGCAAGTTTGAAACACTTGCCAATGGGCTTGTGGATAACCATTGTCCCTGTCGCGAGAATAGACAGGAAGGCAGAATTTGCCCGCATCTGGTTGCACTGGGGCTTGAGGCAATTCGGCTATATTCTGATCCGTATCAGATCGAATCCCAATCGAATAAGAGGCGCCGCGCCGCACGGTTGGCAAGGTTTGCCGCATCGGCTTACCATACGCGCGCAGACGATGGATCCCCTGCAGCGCTCCGCATCATCCTTAGACAAGACTGGCGTGAAGAATTGGCTGCTAAGTCCGTCACCATGCGCTGTTCTGTTGAACTAAACGATAAGGTCGTGCGGTTGAACGATATCCCAAAGGCGACCCCACTGGCTCTCGACCCCATCGACGGCCAGCTACTATCCCTGATTGAAGACATCTGCGAGGGGCCGGTCAGAAAGAAGTTCAACGTCTCCCTGAGTGATTTCATCAACATCCTTGAACTCATTGGTGACAAGCCACTCTACGAAAGTGGCGTTGATGAGTACCTCATGGTCGACGATAGCATTACGCCCACCACGGTGAGGATGATCCTGGATGAAGCAACCGGAGAACTTGTTCTGACGCTACATACTGATAGCGGTGAGGCGTTCACTTGCGTGGTTTGTGGTGGTAAGGGGTGGATTCTTCAGGATGGCATTTTCTCGCGACTCGAAAGTGTGCTACCAGGAAAGCTGCGTGACATCTACGACTCGGAAATCAGAATTCCGCGCGCCAGCATTCCGGCATTTATGAAGAAGGAGTTCCGCATCCTGGAGAAGATGGTTCGGGCAGAAACCAATGTTACACCCGATATGCTCTCGCTGACGCCGGCTACTCCAAAGCTGCGCCTCGCAATCGAAGGAACCCCATCGGCACTCTCTGCACAGCTCCATGCGGAGTACGGCATCGTACAGCTTGTTGCGGGACGTAACGAAGCTCTGGGACGCTTCACGCTGCCTTCCAAAGACGGTTTTCTAAATTTCGATGTGCGAAATCCCGATGCAGAGCAGAACGCACTGAACCTGCTATCAGAAGTGGGCTTCAAAGGATCGCAGGGCGACATGCTGATTCCGCTTCGGGGCAATCGCGGCATCCTCAACTTTCTCGCGAATGGCATGCAGAAGTTGCAGCGCATGGGATGGCTTATCGAGCTCAGTGGGACCATCGCCGAGTTTGTGCATAGATCGGATTCAGTCGTGCCATCCGTACATATCAACAACGCTAAGGACTCTGGCTTCTTCGAAGTAGACTTTGATTACAGAACGACAGAGGGGCATAGCTTAAGCGCTGCCGACATCCAAAGCGCGATTGAGTGTGGCGAGTCCTTTATTGAAAAGGGTGGTCGCACCATTCTTCTTGATGTTGATGCTATCGAGTCTGCACAGGCCATATTCAACGACTGTGCAGTTGGCCCCGGTTCATCTGTTGGCAGCATGAAGCTAAATGACATTCATGCCGGCTATGTACAAGACTCGCTACACGCCCTCAATGACATTCAGGTAGAGACCGCACCGGATTGGCTAACGAAGGCAGAAAGCCTGAACCGGACGGTAACCGTTGAACCCATTCCGTTGGGCAATGATCTTGAGCGCACATTGCGTGACTACCAGAAGGGCGGCGTTAACTGGTTGCGGTTTCTTGAGCGGAGTGGCTTCTGCGGAATTCTGGCAGATGAAATGGGTCTGGGGAAGACGCTTCAGACGCTGGTTTGGTTACAGCTCGAACGCGAGCAAGAGGCAGCCAGAAACGCCCCATCGCTTGTCATTTGTCCAACAAGTCTGGTGGATAACTGGGGCGAAGAGGCGGAGCGATTCACCCCCCATCTAAACGTGCTGCGAATGCATGGAGCGAAGCGTCACGCTCATTGGGATCACGTAGCTGATTACGATCTCATCATAACCTCGTACGCTCTGATTCGCCGCGACCTGGAGGCCTATCTGAATCAGTCATTTTCCGTGGTAGTCCTTGATGAGGCGCAACACATCAAGAACCGCACGACACAGAATGCCACCGCAGTCAAAAAGATCCGGGCTCACCACCGGTTGGTATTGACCGGAACACCGATCGAGAATGGCGTCTCAGATTTATGGTCCATTATGGATTTTCTCATTCCCGGATATCTGGGCAGCCATCAACGCTTCCGCGATCAGTATGAACTGCCCATCCGTAATGGCGGTGCCGACGCAGAAATGGCGCAACTCAAACTGCGGCGCAAGCTACACCCTTTCCTGATGCGGCGTCTGAAGAAGGATGTCGCAAAAGATCTACCCGAGAAGATTGAACATGTGGCCCACTGTACGCTTAGCGGCGATCAAGCTAGCATTTACAAGGAGCTGCTGAAGGCTGCCAAGAAGGAAATCACCGATCTTGTTGATTCTCATGGGTTCAACAAATCACGCATGCATGTTCTCAAGACCCTGCTACAACTCCGACAGACCTGCTGCCACCTTGACCTGCTTAAGCTGCCCGGACTTAAGAGCAAGTTTCCATCCGCAAAAATGGAACTATTCTTTGAGCTCGTTAATGAGGCGCTTGATGCCGGACACCGAATATTGGTCTTCAGTCAGTTTACCTCGATGTTAGCAATCATTCGCGACGCACTCGACGCACGAAGCTTGAAGTACTGCTACCTGGACGGCTCAACACAGAACCGTC
>JABGOW010000512.1 GCA_018645275.1 Verrucomicrobiota bacterium | reverse complement strand
AGCAGGACGTTGGGTCTGGATCGGGGCATATTGGGAGAGATCCTTTCCATAATATAGCAATATGAAATGATACGTGAGATTTTGTGTAGATCCGTAAATTGCTGTTTCTAAAAGACAAAAATAACATTGAAACGTCAGCAGATTCTTACAGTTCATATGGGGATGCTATATTTATCGGTGTGAGTTATAGTTTGGCGCGATGGGACGGCGGCGTCAAGTGAGGGATATCACGGACGCATTCACAAAGGAATGTTTCTTGACCTTCGTTGTGCCGTCGCTCTATCTTAAAACAGCCATAGGGGATATACGGATATTCCCGAGGTTCTGTAATCGTTTTATGGTGCATATGAAAGCAATTTTTTTGCCCCATGGGGCGGTGTGGAAGTTACTTCGAGATAATGAATTGTTATGCCCACAGAAGAGAGTTCCTATGCGTCCGAGTGTTGTTCTTTCCTGGCTTTTTGCCATTGCTCTCATCTGTCTCGATTGTGCTGAAGGTGCCACATTCGGTCAGGTGGTGCACAATGGCATTGCCTACGACTTCTGTGCCGTCAAGCCTGCAACTGACGACATTCGGCTGTTCTGGAAGAGCCCAAGCAGCACTACGTACAGTACTATCCAAGCACTTAAAGATTCTCTTAATCGTAGAGAGATTGAACTCCTCTTCGCGACCAACGCCGGCATTTTTCAGGTCGCAGAAGGCGAGTACAGACCCTTGGGTTTGCACATCGAGGAAGGTTGTGAGATAGTTCAACTCAACACTGAAGACGGTCAAGGGAACTTCTACTGGAAGCCTAACGGTGTGTTCGCTCTCTCTGGGAAGAGGCCATTGATAGTACGGACAGATCTCTGGCTACCTGATGCACAGGTGCAGTTCGCAAGTCAGTCTGGCCCTATGCTACTGTTTGATTCCGAGTTCCACCCTGGGTTCAAGCGCACATCCTTCAGCAAGTACATACGGAACGGTGTCGGAGTGAGGAATTCTGGTGAAGCCGTCTTCGCCATCTCCACACAGCCCGTGACTCTGTGGGCGTTTGCAGCCGCGTTTCGAGAAGCTTTGAAGTGTACTGATGCCCTATATCTGGATGGCGCCATCTCGACGGTCTACGCACCTCAATTGGATCGGACTGCCAGCAGTGGACATTTCGCGGGGTTCTGGGCCGTCGTTGATAGCACCACGTCGCGCTGACCAGTGCATCGGCCTCAATTACCAGGATCTCTGTATCAGCCTTCTTGCGCGGGAGGTCGCCTATGAGGGCATCTGCTACAGCATCCCCTCTTGGTCGCCTATGAGGGAGACTTGCATAGAGATCTCAGCGGAGCGGAGGCAGCATGAAGCTGTCGTGGAGCAGGGCTTCTACTTGTCGAAGTACGAGTTTACGCAGCAGCAATGGCAGTCGGTAATGGGCACGACACCGTGGTTAGGGAGTGATTCTGTACAGGTTAGTTCGACGAATCCTGCGGTCGGCATTTTGTGGAGCGATGTCCAGTCCCTGGTCCACACACTCAACATCGCAGAAGGTGATTCTCTGTATCGTATCCTCACCGAGGCCGAGTGGGAGTACGCATGTCGAGCCGGCACGACAACGGATTGGTCCTTTGGGAATGACCGATCCCAACTCGATAGCTTTGCATGGGTACACAGCAACACATGCGATGTTGGCGAGTGCTATGCTCACCAAGTGGGAACGAAGCTGCCCAACCCGTGGGGGTTTTATGACATGCATGGGAACGTGCAGGAGTGGACTGATGTAGTGGAAGGCTCTCCCTTGGACGGGGAACGCCCTGTGCATGGCGGGGCATTTCACAACTCCGGTTTGCCGAACAGGTTGGGATCTCAATCCGGTTGGAGGATCGCACTCCCAGCCGAGGAGCGGTCTTCAGGAGTCGGAGTTCGCGTAGCACGAATCAAACCCAGCCCCACCAGTATCCACCCACAGAGCTGGGGAAGAGTAAAGACCTCGCGCTAGAGGACCGAGGTGCGCACACCTCCAGTAGAGCCTCGGAAGCCTCAGGAGCGTGAGATGGAATCGGACACTCCTTCCTCGTGCCGATCCTCCTCGCGTTCGCAGAGCAGGAATATAGAAGATGAACAGACCTCCAATCAGATCAGGCAACCCAATGATCGATGCCTGTTTTGACCTGTGCGTTGACATCCTGCTCTGGCTGGCCGACCTCTTTGGGGTTAGTTACAACACAATCAACATTTGGATCTTCTGCATCATTTGGCCCATATTCACGTTGGTCCTTATGATTCTTGTGGTCAAACAGTACCTGAAGATTCGAAAACTGAAACAAGAACTAAAAGAAAAATAACAATGCGAACCAAGCCTTGGAGGTTTACATCGCGCCTCAAGGCAACGTTCCTGAGTCGGCCAGTAACGGCCTCCCTGTGTGCCTATATTGAATGAGACACTTTGCCACTCTACATTAGTGTAGATTCCAAAGGGCAAAGGAGCAGATAAATGATGTCTGACCCCCTCGTGAAATCGTCCAACGGCGCCGCGCCGCCGCCATCCTCGGCTTCATCTGGTGTGCCCCCGGCGACAGAAGTCCCCCCCAAAGCGAAACGCCGGAGTTTTACCGCCGCCTACAAGCAACAGATTCTCCAAGAAGCCGACCGCTGTCGTCAGCCAGGCCCGTTGGGAGCGCTGTTGCGCCGCGAAGGACTCTACTCGTCGCATCTGGTCACCTGGCGTCGGCAGCGAGACCAGGGCGAGTTGGGCACCAAGAAACGGGGCAAAACCGCCGATCCCCAGGCCAAGGAAGTGGCGCGACTCAAACGGCAAAACGCCCAGCTCCAGGCGAAACTGGATCAGGCAGAAACGATCATCGCAGTGCAAAAAAAACTTTGCGACCTACTTGGACTGCCTGCCGCAGACAGCCCCAAGGGCGACAGCAAATGATCGCTCAGACCCAACAGCTGGCCACGCAGGTGGGCGTCACCCGCGCCTGTGAGGTACTGACCGTACCGCGCAGTAGTTTTTATCGCACGCCGGGACGATCCAGGGGCACAGCCCCTGGGGAGCCCCGGCGCACAGCACCCCCCCGGGCGCTGACTCCGGACCAGCGCCTCCAAGTGC
>JABGOW010000509.1 GCA_018645275.1 Verrucomicrobiota bacterium | reverse complement strand
AGGCAATTACGATAATCCCTACGACAGCTTCTCGACCACACTGATTGAGTCATCCCGAGCCCGGAACCAAACAGCGGGACGTTCCGTGGGCACGCAGACTGCGCCTGGCACTGGATCCGCCTGCGTGCAAAACGTGGGCGTGGCGAGCGTCGGGCCAACCAGCAGATTCCGTGGGCTCGGGGAACTGGTGGGTGAGTACATCGAAGAGAGGAGCTCCAGCAACGAATGGCAGTCAAAGACGGCTCTGACGGTACGAGCCGCGCTCGACGACTTGATCGAGATCCTGGGAAAGGACACTGATGTCGCCCGCCTCACTCGGAAGCAACTAGTGGCCTTTCGCAAGAAGCTGCAACAGCTTCCGTCAAATCGGAAGAAGCTGGCCAGGTATCGAGACAAGACCGTTAGACAAATCCTCGCAATGCCCAATGTGAAGCCGATGGCCTTGGAGACTCTGCGCAAGCGCATGACGTGGGCAAGCACCTTCCTGAAGTGGTGCGTCCAGCAGGACTACCTGCCCAAGAACCCGGCTGAAGGACTCATCCCCAAGAGACGGGAGGGCGACTCAAGCGAAGCACGCGACCCATTCAGCCATGACGAGCTTACGGCTCTGGTGGCGGCTCTGGCTGCACACGAAATGGGGCCCGATATTAGGCATGAGCGTTTCTGGAGCCCGCTCATCGCGTTGTACAATGGGATGCGACAGAACGAGATCTGTCAGCTCTACTGCGACGACGTAAGGGAAGTGGGTGGCGTCTGGTGTTTCGATATCAACCTCAACACGCCCGATAAGAGGGTGAAGACGCCCGAATCGGTCAGGATCGTCCCGATCCACAGCGCCCTGCAGAGGCTAGGCTTTCTGGACTATGTGGCATCGCTACGCAGGTGCGGTCTGCCCCGACTGTGGCCCAGCCTCAAGCAAGGCCGCGACGGCTACGCACGGGCAGTGTCAAGGTGGTTCACGGCATTCAATCACGAGCACGTTGTCAATCACCCTCGGAAGGTCTTCCACTCCCTCCGGCACACCTTTATCAACACGCTCAAACAGGCGGGGGTTCAGGAAGTCGCGATCGCGGAGCTGGTAGGGCACAAGAACGCAAACATCACGACGGGACGGTATGGCAAGCGGCTTGAGCCAGGACCGCTTGCCGAAGCCGTGGAAAAAGCCGACTACGACCTCGACCTGTCAGCCCTTCGTCGCGACTGGCCCTGACGTAGGACTGAGCACCATGGCACCCGGCACACTGGAGGGCGGAGATGTCAGCTTTCCCGCCCTGCGCGCAACACTAACACTGCAACACCAGGCGCAATCTGGATCCCTGAGGCAGGTCTGCAGGCGCTGCAGGGCTTTGTTGCATCATTGCAGCGTCAGCCGCAGGAACACGTACCCCTCCCCTTGTATCTGATCTCGCCCTCTGCCAGATGTGATCCCGAACGGTCTGACTCGATACCAGACCGAAGCCCCAAACTGTCAGGTCAATAGGGGGGTAGGTGGGGCCCCCAGACTAGGCCGAACTTAGACGGGGACATCCACAGCTTTCCGACTTTCCCCTGGAAGTATGGTACCTTCCAGCCAACAGAATCGTGGGGCTCACAGTTCCGGGCCGTCCCGCCCGTTACCGGTCAGATCAGGAGCCCGGCATTGCCCCGGCATCACAGCCCATTCCTCGGGCGATCTCCACCCGCCCCCCCTTCCTTGACCTGCACTTGAGAAGCGCTACTTTGCTCCCATAGCGGAAGACGCGGGGATCCGGAAGCGCAACAAACAGGCCGAGCGGCCACGGCTCTAATCAGCGACTTGCCTACGCTCGACGGTGCCGATACCTGTGCCGCTCATCTTGGCATTAGGCGCACCTGGCGGAGTTCAGATGAAAGGACGGAACGACATCTCTTGGGTGCAGGACTTCCTCTCGGAGAGGGTTCCCAAAGGCAATCCACTTAGCCTGAGGACGCCACTCCAGGGGGACGAAGCCCACTGGTTCAGGTCCGCCGCAGAGAGTGGTTTGTTCAAGTTCCACGAGTGCACGGCGGGGTGCGGGCGTCTGCGGAGATGGGGCCGGGGCGGCCGCGACGAATTCCTTACGCCGAAAGGGCAGCAGCGCCACCTGTTCTCCTTCGCCAAGGAAAGACCATGTAGACTCAATGCTGAGTACCTTCCTCATATCGGTGCCGTCGCTCGCCTCATCTTGGAGTTCGGCTACGATCAGAGCCGCTTCTCCTTCTCGCTTTACCGGACCTTTTCCCGGGATCTGATACACAAGAAGGCAGGGCAATGGTACGAAACCGACTCCGAGTTCTACGACAGTGACTCATCGATTTGGCTCCAGGTTGAAGCCAAGAGGACGCGCCAGCAGGCTGAGGCTCTCGCCGCAGCAATTGAGCAACATGGTTTCAGCTCTGAACGGGTTGCCAAAGAGCTGGAGTACGTGCTGGATCTCTCGCCACGATACCTCTGGATCGTTGGCGCCGGTTGCATCGGGACCGACGCCCTAGTCTACGAAGTCAAGGAAGTGGACGGGGTGATGGCAAAGTTCGACAGGCTGGCGGCTGTCCCAGGGCCGCCGGATAAGAGAATATAGCATCTGCTGCCAGCGCGACGCCCGATGCCCCGGGGCCTTGTGCGCGGTTGAGGCAGCGCGTTAGAGCAAAAAGGGTCACTCGATGGCATCCAAAGCATATCATTCCTTCAAGCAGAAAATGGGCTATTTCGATGATGATATTGAGCTAATCGATGTCATTCGTGCTGCCGTAGCCAATGGCGACCTAACCGATCCTGCAACCAACCGCCTTATGAGGCACGTAGATCCCGCTCGTCATACTCATATCTCACGCCGTCGAAATTCTGATGGGGCTCGACAGAATACTATAAATCATCTCAGACAAAGCGTTTACTCGTCGTACCTGAAGGACATGTACGAAGAAGTCACTGAATACCTCCGCCGCATTCTCGAACAGGCATCGAGGAAAGGCCTCAGTGCGGGGAGAGTAGTGGGTGAGCACTCTTTCAAAATGGACGCAAAAGCGATATTGGAGCTAGGCTCATGGGATAACGTATGCAAAACTCTAGCAGAATCGATTTTCCAGAATCTTGAAG
>JABGOW010000470.1 GCA_018645275.1 Verrucomicrobiota bacterium | reverse complement strand
AGTAAGTGTTCCCTATTCCGCCTCAATCAGCGTTTTCATACTTTTCATTAAACTTCTGACAGTACCCCTTCCCTCTCACTCCGCCTACACATTGAAGAGAAAGTGACAAATGTCACCATCCTCGAGAATGTAATCCTTGCCCTTTGTCTGCATCTTGCCCTGCTCTTTGGCGGCGACTTCAGAGCCAGCCGTCACGTAATCATCGTACTTGATGACTTCGACGCGAATGAACCCGCGCTCGATATCACTATGAATCTTGCCCCCTGCAACAGGTGCTGACGAGCCCTTGCGAATGGTCCAAGCACGGCATTCATCCTCACCGACCGTATAGTAAGACATGAGCCCCAGCGCATCGTAGGCGGCGGCATTCATACGATCCAAACCTGACGATTCGATTCCCAGCGCATCCATATACTCCTTGCGGTCTGCCGGATCATCCATCGCCTCAATCTCCTGCTCGATCAGACAAGACACCAACAGCGTCCCTTGGGCAGGTTCAGAACCAAGCTCATCCTCTGAGATGTTGCGGGTCACAAGCAACGGAATGAACGTCAACAGTCCCAGGCTACTCACAGCAGCCCATTCATGCGGTTCAAGCGGCAGATCAATCAACCGCTGCCCCTCCTCCAAGGCGGCCATACACTTCTGCAGCGTAGCCTGCTCCACCTTCTGGTCGGCACTGAGACCGGCACGGGCCTCCTTCTCAATCCGCTCAAGGCGCTTCTCTACCATCTCCATGTCAGCAAAGAGCAGTTCAGATTTCAGATTCTCCTCATCGCGAGCGCCATCGACTGAGCCATCGGGGTGATAGACCTGATCGGATGCAAATGCGCGCACAACCAGGCAGAGCAAATCGCAACGACATGCTGCATCCAGCCAGCCTCGCGAGTTCTCGCCCGTAACCGCATCCGGACAGAGCACAAAGTGGTTCTCGGCGTAGACCTTGCTTCTCGTCTGACACATCTCTGATACCGTATCAATACGCGCATCCCGAATGTGGGCGACACCCTCAACCGTTTCACCAGGCTTTCGCACCTCGGGCACGCCACGCCCCGTCAGTAGCGAAAACAACGTCTTCTTACCTGCCTGTGGCAACCCTATCAAAGCAATCTTCATATCTTAGTCCTCACCCGTCTATCAGTGAATCTGTTTGAAAAGTCAAAGATGACTCTGCTAACGTTGCAACCTCATGAATGACACTGCCGAACATACTAGAGAGCCCCTCACCCCGGCGCAAGCCGTCAAACACCTGAGGAGCGTCCTTGCAGTAACACAGGAAGAATTGGCCACGGCACTGGGACTCTCCTCCAAGGCCATACAGAGCTATGAGCAAGGGTGGCGAAAGGCTCCCCCACGGGTCATCAAGCAACTGCTCACTTTGGTAGCCATAAATCGCGAGGACTACACGCAGAGCAAGAAGTGCTGGGACGTCCGGGCATGCCCCCCTGAGATCTCAGAGCCGTGCCTTGCCAGCAAACTGACCCACGGTCACTACTGCTGGGCCGTTGCCTCAAACATCTGTACAGCGGCGGGGAGCGATGATCCGACAATCTTTGGCTGCCTAAGGTGTGATGTCGTTCAGCAGTTCCTAGAAACCGCGTAGCCCAGCCATTTCGACTCTCGACTTTCGATTTTCGACTTTCCCTCTACTCCGCCCTGACGTCCCGCCCCATAAGATCCTTAACCGCTTCCATCGGGGAGTGGTTGTTGTGGAGGATCGTGTACACTTCCTCTGTGATCGGAAGCTCGACGCCCTGGCTATTACCCAAGGCTCTCGCATTGCTACAGTTCCAGACGCCTTCGGCAACCTGCTTCATGCTAGCCATAATGTCCTGAATCGTCTCCCCCCGCCCCAACCGTTCGCCCACACCGCGATTCCGGCTGTGTTGACTCGTGCAGGTCACAATCAGATCACCCATACCGCTCAAGCCGGAAAAGGTCGCCGGATGACAGCCCATTCCCGTTCCCAAGCGCGTCATTTCAGCTAGCCCGCGGGTGATCAAGGCCGCGCGCGTATTGTCACCGAATCCAAGCCCATCGCTAATGCCAACCGCAATCGCAATAACGTTCTTCAGCGCCCCACCCAACTGAACGCCAAGCACATCTGTTGTCGTATAGACGCGAAAAGTTCCCCCTGAGAAAAGACGCTGCAGGTCTGCGGCCTGAGATTCATCGCGCGAGGCAATGACCACGGCCGTGGGAATCCCTAGGGCGACCTCCTCAGCATGGCTTGGGCCTGAGAGAGCCGCAACAGAATCGAAGCCCAGCAGTTCTTCCGCTACGCCCGTCATGGTCTTGTGCGTATCGCGATCGAGCCCCTTGGCAACACTCACGATATGCGTACCGGGCGCAATGAGCCCTCGAAACGACGCAACAACATCCCGGTAGAATTGTGTCGGCACCGCAATGACGACAGCGGCGGCATCGCGTACAGCCTCCGCCCCATCCGTCGTCCACTGCATATCAGCAGGCAGCTCGATCCCCGGAAGGTACGTCTCATTGCAACACGTCTGCCGTGCCGCTTCGATATTCTCAGAAAAGGGTCCCCACATCGTTACGGCATGCCCGTTCTGATGCAATACGAGCCCCAAAGCAGTGCCCCATCCCCCATCTCCGATTACAGCGACCTTCTGACTCATACCGTCCCCGATTTCTTCTTGCCGAACTCAATGCGATTCTCTTTGCCACGTAAAATGCGCCCGATGTTCGCGCGATGTCGCCAAATGGCCAGAACACCAAGCACCGTCAGGACGGCTGGGATTAGATTGCTGCGGGAATTGCCGTACAGGATCCACGCCACGACGGGAACCACGACCGCCGCGCAGATCGAGCCCAATGCCACCATTCTCGAGAGGCCGAAGACAACGGCAAACGCGACTAATCCGTAGAGCAAGGCCATCGGAGCAATTCCAATCAGTGCACCCGCCGTCGTGGCAACCCCCTTGCCCCCCTTGAACTTCAGATAGACCGGGTAGTTGTGCCCCAGAATGGCTGCGCACCCGCAAACCACGCGAAGGACGGAATGTGATTCGAGACCAAAGAACGACTGCGCCAAGACCGGAAACACGGCAGCCGGAATAAGCCCCTTGAGCGCATCCAGCACAAGCGTTAGAACGCC
>JABGOW010000361.1 GCA_018645275.1 Verrucomicrobiota bacterium | reverse complement strand
CGTCGCAGGCACGGCTTTGGTGAGCTTAGGCAGAAATGCGCTAATGCCCATCGTCAGAGCGATCATGGCACCCATAATCAGGAGCGGCATCGGCGCCAAAAGGTGCGCCTCTTCGCCGTGGCCGACATAGAACATCTCAAACTGAGACTTCAGGATGATGATTGCCAATCCGTTCACAAACCCAAGCATCACAGGATGCGGAACCAGCCTGATGAACTTTCCGAGCTTGAAGAGGCCGAACAGTATCTGAAAGAGCCCCATCAGAATCACCGCGGCAAAGAGATAGCCCGTGGCCGTCTCCGTATCAAGCCCCTCGCCATAGAGCCCCATCATCAGTGGCGCGAAAATGACGGCAACCGCACCGGTCGCGCCGGAGATCATCCCGGGGCGCCCTCCGAAGAGGGCGGTAATGATCCCCATCATAAAGGCGGCATAGAGCCCTACAGCAGGGTCCACCTTTGCCACAAACGAGAACGCCACGGCCTCGGGCACCAGCGCCAGCGCCACGGTGATTCCCGAGAGAATATCGTTCTTGAAATTTCGTGGGCGTTCAATCGCCAACCTGAATACTCTGTTCGTCTTTTTCATGCAAATGATCCACTTTTTCGGTACAGATAGCCTCGAATACTCTAATGGGAACCGAGGAGCGAGCGGGGACTATCTCAGAACGGGTCGACCGTTGCAGCTCATTTCTTTAACTTATTGGAAATGCTCGGCATCGCCTTCATTGTGCTTCTTCAGGCGGGTTTTCAGGTCCGAACTATAGCCAACGTAGGTTTGGCTCGGATGCTTGGTACTCCTTAGGATGTACGCGTAGTACATAAGCCCATGCGTCGCTTTCGTTCCTCAAGCTATGCAGGGCATGCTTCGCCCTGTCGATCTCCTCATGGCTGCGCCATGCGTAGCCCGACAGGGCGAAGGAGACGCTTGTTGGCAAATGCCTTTCCCGAATGGGATTTCAGGTAAGTTTCAAATGCAATGGCTTGGAGCTTCTCGGGAAAGGCGCAGTACCATTCCAGGTTCCAGGGCTTGTGCTTGGCTGTGTGAGGGCAACCGCCTTCATTGTGCTTCTTCAGCCGAGACCTCAGGTCCGAACTATAGCCAACGTAGGTTTGGCTCGGATGCTTGGTACTCCTTAGGATGTACGCGTAGTACATAAGCCCATGCGTCGCTTTCGTTCCTCAAGCTATGCAGGGCATGCTTCGCCCTGTCGATCTCCTCATGGCTGCGCCATGCGTAGCCCGACAGGGCGAAGCATGGTGGAGGTAAGGGGATTCGAACCCCTGGCCTTCGCATTGCGAACGCGACGCTCTACCAACTGAGCTATACCCCCCGGGAAGGAACTGGAAACTACCACTTTTGTCTGACCATTTTCAAGCACTTTGCCGTTCCCCATTTCTGAAAAATGCGTTCTTGTCATCGGGACTCCAGAGATTTAACATCTTTTGACAAAAGCAAGGCTTGTGGCTCTATGCAAACGGATGTCGAGAAAGCGCGCGTTCCGGGGGGAAGTCAGCCCACGCTGTTTCCGCTGGGACAGTATTCTGCCCCTCCTCCTACACCGAAAGCAGTGTGTGAGGCGGTCGGGCTGAACTGGTTTGCGGCGGAGAAGCTCTTTACCGAAGGAATGCTCTCTTTCGATCCAAACACGACTGACGACATCACACCCGCGCAGAGTACGGAACTTCACTTCTTGGGAGTTCTGGTTGTGGCAGGCTGCGCAGGAACTCTTCTGGAGCATCTTCTCGCGGACCTCGAAAAACCCTATAGCTATCGCCTTGACAGGATGTACTACGACTGGGATAACCAGCTCTGGAGCATCCTCCGCGGCGACGAGGATGTTCAACTGAACTTCGAGAGATGGCTGGATCATCTGGTTGACGCAGATGAGTTGGAGACGCTGGAACGACTACGGGAACACGTAGAGGGTGCAATTTTCAGGCTCAGACAGTACCATACGCGACTGTCTCCCTGGTAGATTTGCGGAGAAAAGGAAGGTGACCCATGGATATCCTGCGACTGGCGATACTCGCCTTTATCGCCACAGGGATCGTTCTGGCAATGTCGAACGTGAGCGCCGTCAAGGCGGTGATCATATCCGGCAGCCTCACGGCGATTGTTATGTTGATCGCGATCATCCGCGACCGGCGGCGGCCAGCTCAGAAGAAGGAAGATGACACGCCTCACGGGCCTACGATTCAGTAGACTGACCGTTTGAGCCTGGGTGTTGCCTAAGGGGTGAGATCATCTTCCTGGTCGAGCGCAAAAGCGATCACCTCAGGAATCAACTCGGACGAGATACCCCGCCAGAAGATCTTCCAGTCCCCCGTCTGGTGATAGCCATCGGCGAGTTTGTCGTACCAATGGTTCACGGGATTTCGGGCTCGGGAACGCCAGAAGACGGCAGGATGGCTCGCGGTCACGGAGCGCCAGAGCTCCTGGGCCAATCCCTCTCCTCGTGCCTCCGCCTGAACAGCAAACTTCGAGAGATACGCGCTCTCTCCGTGTGGCTCAAGGAGTGCCGCCCCATGATAGTGCTTGTCGATGTAGAAGTCGGTGATGCGGTTGAGAAACGCGCGGCGCACGAGCTTCCGGCCGAAGCTCACTTCAAGAAGCGAAACCAGAGCATCTTCGTCGACATCAGACAGGCCCTCGAAGTGGCCGATCTCGGCCCCCGGCCGGATGACACACCCTGCCCCCTTGACGGTGAATAGCTCCTGCAACAACTGCAGCGGTGATGCCACCGAGATATGCGTTCCCGGAGCGTGCCGCAGAAGCCGCCCGGCAAGATCGGCTGTTTCGCGATCTGGCTCCGCCAGCTCAACGCGATCTTCACGCTGTGTATAGTGATAGGCGAGTGCTTCGTTGTTGGCATCGTGTAGCGGGCCACGTACCCGGATGAGGTGCACGCGCCGACTTACCGACGGGACCGTTCGCATAAGGGCATCCTCCAGGGGCGTCGACGGGTCAACCAGCACCATAACGCGAGACCGTTTTCGGCAATCGTCGAGAAATTCCAGAATTCTGGGGGTAGGATCTTCGGCATGCGCCCCTGCCATATCAATCGGAAAAGCGGAAAACGGATGCGGCCCTGCAAACAGTAGCTCGCGCATTCGGATTGCATCCGCGCCACAAAGCAGGATGACCGGATCGAGCTCTAGCCGAAGCAGGAACTCTAGGTCGAAAGCAAAAACGGAAGCCGCATCTTCAAATCCAAGCCGCATGGGACACAACAGGGCGAAGGCCCTCGGACGATCTGCTCGAAAACGCTCAAGGTAGTACTCATACTCCTCGCGCCTTCCAATGCTATCCAGAAACAGGCGAATGGTCTTGTTCAGCAGAATAGACACACAACCTCCCCTCGAATCCACCACAGATGCTGGCCCCAAACGGTCGGAACCCAGATGCTCATGATGACCTTGATCGTGGCGCGGGGTCAAATGCGAAGTTCACAGGACAAGTTCTAGAGGGTCCCAGAACATCCTCCTGTCTTCCGCCCTGCTTGGCGCGTGAGATCTTTCGGTCCGCGACGTTCGTCGGGATGCGAGCACTTCGCTCAAGATGACAATGGTCAGTTCGTATGCATGCTTGCTTCTGGAACACTACGCTAGAGCTCCAGGTCGAGCTCTGACTCTTTTTCAAGTGCGTGCTTGCCAGAGATTCCCGTGATATCGGTTGGGTACTTGCCCGTGAAGCAGGCATCACAGAATCCGCACTTCTCACCAAATGGGGCAAACAGCCCTTCGAGACTGAGATAGCCAAGCGTATCGGCACCGATATAATCGCGGATCTGTTCCACCTCCATTCCGCCAGCCACAAGCTCGTCACTCGTCGGAAAGTCGATTCCGTAGAAACAGGGGTTCCGGATTGGCGGGCAGGAAATGCGCACGTGCACCTCTTTTGCCCCTGCATCTCGCAGCCGCATCACACGACGTCGCGCCGTCGTGCCACGAACAATGGAATCGTCGACAACGACCACGCGTTTGCCTCTCACGGCCTCCGGTAACACAGCGAGCTTCATGTCGACACCGGCCGAGCGATCATCCTGCTGCGGCATAATGAACGTACGCCCGATATAGTGGTTGCGGATAAACCCATGCTCAAGCGGTATGCCGCTGCCAATAGAGTAGCCAAGGGCAGCGGAATTCCCACTGTCTGGAACGGAAATCACGATATCGGCCTCAACGGGATACTCCTCGGCCAGACGTTTGCCGTAGGCCACACGCGCGAGATGCACGTTCTCTCCAAACACCCGGCTGTCAGGCCTGGCAAAATAGACCATTTCGAAGATGCAGCGAGCATGGTCGCTCTCATCCTTCACCTCTGCGTACATCGAACTGTGCATGCCGGTCTCATCAATGATGATGAGTTCGCCGGGTTCAACGTCACGCAGGAACGTGGCGCCAACCTGATCCAACGCGCACGTCTCGCTGGCAACGATGTATGCGTCGCCCAGTTTTCCGATGGACAGCGGGCGGAACCCATGAGGGTCACGCGCGGCCATCAGGCAATTGCGCGTCATAAGCAGAAAACAGAAGGAGCCCTCCAGCTCTGCCAGGGCGCGGGCCACGCGACGGGGGCGCTTTCGAAACATGGGATCTGCAAGCAGATGAACAAGCACTTCGCTATCTGTGCTCGTCTGAAAAATGGCCCCGGCCTCCTGGTACATCAGACGCAAGCGCTCTGCGTTCACTAGATTGCCGTTGTGTGCAACCGCCCAGATCCCGTCCACGCATTCGACGACCAACGGCTGAACGTTCTGGATACGCGTAGAGCCCGTCGTGGAGTAGCGTACGTGTCCAACGCCCAAATGTCCGGGAAGCGTGCTCCAGTCTTTTCCCGCAAACACCTCACTGACGAGGCCCTGCCCTTTTGCAGACGAAACGGTCTCCCCATCTGCAACCGCAATGCCTGCGCCCTCTTGGCCTCGATGCTGGAGGCTGAACAAGCCCTGGTAAATCATAGAGCCTGCTTCGGGGATACCATAGACACCAAAAAGCCCGCAAAATTCCCTCGGGCGATCATCAACAACAGGTTTGGAGGACGAAAAAGCACTCATGGCGGCTGGCTCCGATGTAGTTCAAGGTGGGTAAAGCGAGAAGCTAGCACGACTCACAAGTGTCCGCAAGCAAACGCATGTGGACATTCCTCGCGCGTAACCCACATTGGAGATCCTTCGGCAAGCTCAGGATGACAGTTCTCTACGTTCTCCGTCATACTGAGCTTATCGAGGCATCTCAAGCCCACAATCAAGGGACTCACCTGTTTCACTTCCTGAGCCTTGGATATGCGCTGTTTATGGGTGCTTCTGGTGAATCATGTTATGAAACCAGGGATACACTGTCCTGGCAAACACGTGTGGACCCCAAAGCTCTTTTCACTATACGTGCATTTGCGTTTCCTGGTGAAGGATGCGCCGTGCGAGCGTTCCGAATCGCACACGGCCCGTGAAACGCACCTTCATATTCAACGATTCTTGCAAAACACCGTGTGGGGAGGGTAGAGTGCCCGGCGATGAAAGCAAAATGGATAGCTTGGAGCTTGAGTACGGTAATCGCGCTTCTGTCGTGTACCCTCACAGCAACGGCGAAGTCGCGAGACAAAGCCGACCGACAGTTCGAGTCCATCTCTCGCCTTCTGGAGAAGGCGGATGAAGCGAGAGAGAAGGGGGATGACACAGAGGCAGGCAGGCTCTACGGAGCATCTATCGCAGCCTACAAGGAGTTCCATCGCAAGTTCCCGGACGCATGGATTGAACTGACCCAATTCAGAATGGCTTACTGCCGCAACCAGTTGATGGGCCTCCTCGCAGCGAAACGGGCTGAAGAAATCGGTGCAACTGCGGCAGAAACGCCTGTGGCCCCTCCTCCGCCGCCGCTTCCCCCTGAGATTGCCAAACCCGTAGCGGAGGGCATCGAGCTCTGCCGGACGGGACGGTATGATGAAGCCGAAGAGCAAATGCAGGCGCTCGTCGAGACAGCCACCAACTGCAGCCCCGCCTATCTTGTTCTGGCTACGGCATGCGTTGGAAAGGGCGACTTGGCGGCGGCCGAAACGTTCACAAGGCAGGCTATTGAGCTCAATCCGAAGAGCAAAGAGGCCCACTACAACCTCTGCCAGCTTCTGATTCGATCGGAAGATCCCGACTTCGATGCTGCCCGTTCACACTATCAGCAGGCGATCAGGTTGGGAGCCGAGCCTGATGCGGATCTCAAGGCCGTACTTGGCCTCGACTAACGCTCCCCTCACACACCCGCCCTATTCCCCTGAATCACGCCAGCGCTGACGATCACTGAGGAATAGCTGTTCGCCACTCCCTGCAGGAAGCTGAATGGCATGCCTCAGTGGAACGGATTCTGGGACTTTCTGGGATAGCAAGGGCCGCCAAGCGGACTCGGTCATAGCGGGCCGATTCGCCGTTTCGGTCGTCAGATAGACCGCACCCACAGAAGTCCAATCCGCAGCAAGGGCTTCGACACCAGAGATATCCACCGGGAGGAGCAGAGACGTCCGATCTCCATACCACGCTGTTGCCCAGGGGATGTCCGTGACGAGGATCTCATCGTCCTGGAGCAGACCCGACACGTATTGCTGTATGGGCGCGTAGTAGGGAGGATACACAGCAGGCCGTGCGCCAATCACCTGGGCAACGGCCGGCAGTGCGCTTACGACAACCAATACCCCAGTTAAGAATGACGGAAGACTCGCCTCGAAAAACTCCTCGCGGTTCACGTAGTCGACAAACGCGCTCGTCCCGAGCAAAACGGCGAGTGGAAACAGGGCGCCCAGAACGGAATAGGACGGCCCTACAAGCGGACTCAGCAGCATCAGGAGGATCGCTCCCCCTATTACGAATCCCTTGAGCCCCGCAACGAGTGGGTTCTCGTAGCGGTGAAATAGTGCAACAACGAAGAAACAGATAACGATCCCGCCCGCAAGAGCTTCGCTCCCCGAGAGTCGAGTCGCCACCGAGGCGACCACCTTGTTCCGGAGCGCACGTGCGGCACGATAGGTGTTGAACTCGGGAGAAACGGTGCGCTCAAGCGAGTCACCAACAAAGAGTTCAGAATTCGATATTGCTGAATAGGGCTTCGCCCCCAACAGACCGATCTCCCGCTGGTGATTATGGAGCAACCACGGCGAAACAAGGCCACCGACAATGACCAAAAACAGAATGATGCTAACCCAGCGCAAGCGCTGTAATTGCAGCGAGAGCAGAAAGACCAGTCCAGCGCAGACGGCGACCATCGTATAGTCCGTGAGCACAGCAACAGCCGAACAGCCAGCGCTGCCGAGAACGAGCAACAGCATCTTCAGACGGTGCTGATCTGTGGCCGAAATCTGAATCGCGCGAAGTGCAAATCCACAAGCCAGCGTCACCGCGAGACTCAGCAGCGGAAGCGGCAGGCCTGAGACAACGGCCTTCAAGGTGCAATTCGACACAAGATAGAGAAGCGACGCCAGCCCCGCCACGCGGGGACCGAAGAGATGGAGACCGGTCACGAAGACCACAAGTCCACAGAGCAGGGTAAGACCGATGGCAACAGGAATCCCCACTTTGTACTCAGCATCGCAGCCACCTCGCCCCCCCACAGCAGAGAAGTCGGGCCGCACGATGCGGTAGAATGCCGAGAGCACTAGCGGATAGCCGGGGGCATGATGCAGATCGGGGATTCTCGTCAGTTCGGGGGATGGCATTCGCTGTTGAAGATACCAAACATCGAAAGGACGGATGCAGCGCGTCGTGAACCCCTCCCCAGACGAAAGGCTCCGTGCGACGTGTGCAATCTCCATGGACTCCGCACTGCGCAAACCATAGAACCGGGCAGCGGCATAGCCCCCCATGAGGACTGCCGCGAGACAGCCATAGACGACAACTCGCAGTAGAACCAAACCGATGCCCGAATCAAGACTCGTGATCGCGCTCTGCATTCTCTCGCTGGCTAAAGACATGACTGCGCATCCTCCTCGGACTCATACTGCCGCAATTTGCGGTGGAGTGTACGGCGGCTAATACCCAGGGCTTCCGCGGCCTTCGTACGGTTCCCGCCCTGCTGTTTGATGGCTGCATAGATCATCGTCTTTTCTGCATCCGCAAGCGAGCTTTCTGGTGCAACGGACAAACCGCGTGTGGGTCCTACGCCTGCCCCACCCTCTCTGGCTTCGGCCTTGATGCCGGCAGGGATATCCCGTGCGGTCAGCCTGTCAGACCGACAGAAAACAACCATCTTCTCAATGGTATTGCGCAGTTCCCTAACATTGCCAGGCCAACGATAGGCCATGAGCAGATTCACGGCATCCGGCGTGATCCCATCTACCGCCTTCTGGTTCTTCTCTGCAAACTCGGAAATGAAATGGCCACAGAGCATCGGAATATCATCGGGGCGGGCACGAAGCGGTGGCAGCATGACATTCACCACATCCAACCGGAAGAACAGGTCTTCCCGGAATTTCCCTTCTGCAACCAGAGCCTTCAGGTCGCGATTCGTGGCAGCCACTAACCGAATATCGACTTCAACCGGATGGTCACCACCCACTCGCTCGAATCTGCGCTCCTCCAGAACGCGGAGCAGTTTCACCTGCACGGCGGCATCAATCTCAGAGATCTCATCCAGAAACAGCGTGCCACCGTCAGCCATTTCGAAACGCCCCTTCCGCTGCGAAACCGCTCCGGTAAAGGCACCTTTCTCATGACCGAACAGCTCACTCTCGAGAAGGTTCGATGAAAGCGCCGCGCAGTGCACGGCCACGAAGGGCCCATTGACACGCGTGCTCAGACGGTGAATCGCATGTGCAACCAGTTCCTTTCCCGTTCCGCTGTCGCCCTGAATAAGGACCGTGGCCTGGGTGGGCGATGCCTGTCTGATGGTCTCAAACAGAGAGCGCATGACACCTGAATTCCCGACAATATTCTCAAGCCCGAACTTATCATCCAGCTGTTCGCGAAGCTGGACATTCTCCGCCTCGACCTCACGCGAGCGCAGCGCACGTTGTAGCAGAAGGTCCAGATGATCCAAATTCACGGGCTTCATCAGAAAATCATAGGCGCCTGCTTTCATCGCCTCGACGGCGATCTCCACGTTGCCATACGCCGTGAGCAGAACCGAGATCAGCCCGGGATGCCGAGCTCGAGCTCGTTGCAGCAGCGTGATGCCATCAATGCCGGGCATCCGAACATCGCTCAGAAGGATGTCCACATCCTCCTCGGCCAGCACGTCCAGTGCACGATCCCCACTCTCCGCGAGCAGGACGTCATAGCGGCGGCGCAGCGCGCGATGCAAGCCGTCGCGGGTATTCTTGTCGTCATCCACAACCAAGATGCGCGTCTTCTCTGGTTCTGTATTCATCAGGTCAAACTCCCTAATTGCGGGCCTATCTCTTCGGATCGTCCACCTACGGTGGTCAGGCACTCCAACGCGCGGAAACCACGCTAATCAGTGTACTTTTCTTCTTCGTCATCAGCAGCAGTCAGCAACCGGATTCGGCGCTCTGAAAGCGGCAAATGCAGCGTAAGGCGGGTGCCTTCGTTCGGCTTGCTCATCAGCTCAATGTGCCCCCCATGCTCCTGCACAATACGCTGCACAATCATCAGCCCCAGTCCGGACCCGGTCGACTTCGAGGTGTGGTAGGGTTCAAAAACCTGCCCCAGATCCTCGGGATTGATTCCAACCCCAGTATCCTGAAATGCCACCTCAAGAAACTCGTCTGAACAGCGCAGAGAGATCTGAAGTGATCCACCGTCCGGCATCGCCTGGAACGCGTTCTTGATCAGGTTGAAGAACGCCTGCTTGATCTGGTCCCGGTCCACCTGAATTTCGGGCACGGGGGATGGCGACACAATCTCAATGTCGATTCCGCGATTCGTCACCTCGTGCCGCAGCAACGTCAAAGCCTCTTCCAGAACCACCTGAATCTGTGTGGCGACCATAACGGGATTGGCTGGGCGAATCGCGCGCAGAAACTGCGTGATAATGAGATCAAGCCGGGAGACCTCGTTGCGCGCCACATCCACCAACTCCTGAAGTTCCCCGATCTCTCCTGCCAGCGCCTCCGGCGTCGGCGGAGGAGAAGCGGCATCCCCCAGATCCTCTCGCACCGCGTGCATTTCCCGGTCGAGAAGCTGTAGATGAATGTTCAACGCATTCAGCGGATTCCCAATCTCATGGGCAACCCCTGCTGCCAGCAACTTTACCGCATTCAACCGCTCGGACTCGAGGACCGAGGCCTCCTGCAGTCGGTCTTTCGTCACATCGCGCAGAATGACAACGACGCCGCTCGATTCAATGTCATCAGCACTCAGCGGAACCACGTAAAAACTGACGTAGCGGTGCTCCGGATACGTAATCTCAATCTCGCGCGTAATGAGTTTCGACCAATCTCCCTCATCGAAGTCCAGAATTCGATCCCAGTCGATCTCGCGCATATAGCGCGTGATGGGGCGGCCCGTCGCCGTTTCCGGATTAAACCCCAGCAGGGAGCCTGCTGCGCGATTCGCGTAGCTCAACTTGCCCTCGCTATCCATTACAAGGACACCCTCCTGAATCGACTGAAAAATCGTCTCAAGAAGGCCGCGCTCCTGCGCCAGATGAAGGAAATGAGCCTGAAGGCTCTCCGGATCGACACGGTCAAGGCGATCAATTAGTTTATCCAGAAAAACGGAACGAATTGGCATAAGCCCCTCTCAAATAAGCGACAATATGTCTCACATATAGACCTAGAGCCCAATAGAACTCAAGCGCAAAGTGGCACAGCGGCAACGTCGGCGGGAGGCGCGATAGACGATCCCCTGCACCGCCAGGCAATGTCTGCCTCCACCGACGCAGCCAACCGAAGGGAGACGGGCTGCCGACAGGCAGCAACGGAGCGGAGCGCAGTGGCAACGTCGGAGGGCGGCATTTCGACTTTCGATTTTCGACTTTCTGTTCTACTCTCCCCGTCCATGAAGCTGCTCAAGTTTCTCATTGGTCTGCTACTCCTTCCGCTCTGCGTCGCCATCACACAAGCGCTCTGGGCGTTGGTAATGGAAATCCACCCCGAATCGGAGTCGATGCTGCCGGCCCCCGCCATTGCATTACTGGCCGGACTGGGGCTTTGGCTGCTGCTGTACTACACACTGCCGAGGCCGGTACGCTCCTACATCCTCGCTCATGAATTGACACATGCGCTGTGGGGCGCGCTCATGGGCGCAGACATCTTCAGCATCGAAGTCCATGAAGACCACGGTGCCGTCGAGCTTTCGAAGAACAACTTCGTCATCACCCTCGCGCCATACTTCTTCCCTCTCTATACCGTACTTGCGGTAGCGGGCTACTACGGACTTAGCGTGTTTTTCGATGTCGAAGCCTATCACCTGTTCTGGCTCGGAGTGGTTGGAGTGACCTGGGGGTTCCATCTCACCTTTACGATCAGCGCACTAATGCAGCACCAAACCGATATCCAGCAGCACGGCCGACTCTTCTCCTACGCCGTGATCTACCTCTGCAATGCACTCGGGATCTGCCTCTGGATTGTGATGGTTTCGTCCGTCGCCCTTGAGACGCTGATCACACTGCTGCAAGCGCACACCGTTGCCATCAGCGGGGTCGTTTACGATCTGACCGTGAAAGGAATCGCGGTGGTGGAGAAGATGCGGTGATCTGCGGGGCGAGGGCGCCCCGGCTCCATTGTCGCAAGAAGAGGTGGGGTTGCAAAGATGGAGGTGGGGCGCCCTCGCCCCGCAGCTCCCACGAAGCACCCAGTTTGAAATGACGAGCAAGTTGGCCCAGCGTTTACCCAAGAGCGCCACACTCAATCGGTTCCAGCCTATTCAGCGGCCCGTGCCTGTCGCAGCGCTTCGCTCTCTTTGAGCAGTTCAATCAGCAGACGTTTGATTGACCATGACTCATTGGTGGGGGTCACGCTGCCCCAATGGGGTCTCGGCAGGCCGGATCCGCGGTAGCCGTCCATGAGCGCATGAAGCTGCTTCTCCGAGAGTCCTGACATCACAATTGCGCGAGGGAGTTCCGCCGTCTCGCCTGCCCTGGTTTCACTGGGCATGCCCGTCAGCTCTGCGAGCGAACGTTCCAAAAACACCTCAACAATGTAGACCGTCGGAACCATCTCCAATCCACTCGAATCCATCAGCCCACGAAACGCAACCTGCTCCTCTGCTTTGAAACCACTGACGAGAACTGCAGGAACACCGTGCAATCGTGCATCTGAATCCCCCACTGGCTGAAATGTGCTATCTGCTCTTGCCATCCTATACTCCTCCAACCGAAACACCCCGCGCAGCGCTGTGCATTGCAGCGAGCATCTGTCAGGGAGCCTGCGAAGTCAAGAACCCCGTCGACACTTGACATCACCGGCTATTGGCACGACGATGTTTCGTGCCCGTATTGAGGGCGCCGCGTGTGAACGCGCTCGAAACGCTAGCAAGATTAAGGATACTCAATCATGTCGAGTACATTTGGTACACTCTTCAAGATTACGACATTTGGCGAATCGCACTGCAGGGGCGTGGGCGTAATTGTTGATGGCGTCCCCCCGGGGATGGCGCTGACCGAATCCGACGTTCAAACCCAACTTGACCGTCGACGGCCAGGGCAGAACTCCCTGACAACCCCGCGCGATGAGGCAGATCAAGTCTCCATTCAATCAGGAACCGAGTTTGAGAAGACGCTGGGAACCCCCATTTCCATGTTCGTAGCCAACAAAGACCAGCGCCCAAAAGACTACGGTGAAATGGCTGACATTCCACGACCATCGCACGCGGACTACACCTACATGAAGAAGTACGGCATCAAAGCCTCCAGCGGCGGCGGTCGCTCCAGTGCACGCGAGACCATTGGGCGCGTGGCGGCTGGTTCTGTCGCCGAGAAGTTCCTGAAAGAAAAGTACGGCATTGAGATTGTGGCATGGGTGAGTTCGGCGGGGGACGTTGAGGCTGGCCCCATTGACATTAACACCATCACGCGCAAAGCGGTTGACGCCTCGCCTGTGCGCTGTCCGGATGAAGAGACGGCAGAATTGATGGTGAAAGAGATTGAAGCCGTCCGCGATGCTTCTGACTCGACGGGGGGCACCGTATCCTGCGTTTGTCGAGGCGTTCCCCCAGGTTGGGGAGAACCCGTTTTTGACAAACTCGAAGCCATGCTTGCCCACGCTATGCTTTCCATCCCAGCGACAAAGGGCTTTGAAATCGGATCGGGATTCGCAGGCACAGCATTGAAGGGCTCAGAGCACAACGACCCCTTCATTCAGAAAGGCGACAGACTGGGAACCCTCACGAATCACAGCGGAGGCGTACAGGGCGGCATCAGCAACGGGGAGCCGATCACTTTCAAGCTAGCCTTCAAGCCGCCCGCCACCATTGGACAGGCCCAGAAGACTGCCGGATTTGACGGGAGCAACGTCACGCTGGAGGCAAAGGGGCGGCACGACCCTTGCGTCGTTCCGCGAGCCGTTCCCATCGTGGAAGCCATGGCCGCACTCGTGCTTGCCGATGCTGCGCTCCAACAAGAAGCACGCGCAACAACAGCAGTGTAGTTGCGGCTTACCCGGCAGGGAAGCCGCCCTCACAATGCTCCGAGCACGTCACGCGGGACTCTTCTAACCGGATGCTGCCGTCTTCGCCTCGTAGGCATCAATCGCTGCGCTATGCTCCAGCGTAATGGCGATATCATCCAGGCCGCGAATCAGGTGCTCTTTGACGGCGGGGGCAATATCGAAGCGGAATGATTCCTCTTCATCCATGTGCAGGATGACGCGCTGTTCAGGCAAGTCGATGGTCATTTCGAGACCGGGAAAGCGCTCCACCATACCGAATATGGCTTGCACCTCATCCTCGGATAGCTGAATCGTGAGCAGGCCATTCTTGACGGCGTTGCCGGCAAAGATGTCGGCGAATGCAGGCACACGCCCCGCGGCGCGGTCAACCCGCGGCGCAATGACCGCCTTGAATCCATACTGTACAATGGCCCAGACCGCGTGTTCGCGGCTTGAACCGCAGCCGAAATTATTGCGCGTCACCAGAACGGTCGCTCGCCGAAAGCGCTCCTGATTCAATTCAAATTCAGGGCTCAATGTCCCGTCCGGCAAATAGCGCCAATCGCTGAACAACCCCGTCTCAAACCCAGTACGCTTGATCGACTTCAGATACTGCTTTGGAATGATCTGGTCCGTATCCACATTTGCACGGTCCAGGGTGGCGACAATGCCTCTATGAGTTTCAACACCTTCCATGACTCAACTCCTACACAAATGTTCTGACATCAACAAAATGGCCTTCAACTGCCGCGGCAACAGCCATCTCCGGACTAACAAGATGCGTGCGACCGCCCTTGCCCTGCCGTCCTTCAAAGTTCCGGTTCGACGTGCTTGCACAGCGCTCCCCGGGCTGTAGCTGATCCGGATTCATGGCCAGACACATACTGCAACCGGCAAACCGCCACTCAGCACCGGAAGCCTTGAAGATGGCGTCGAGCCCCTCACTCTCGGCCTGCTTGCGCACAGGCTCGGATCCCGGCACAACCAACATGCGAACGCCTTCGGCAACCTTGCGGCCTTCGATCAGCGCGGCGGCACGCCTCAGATCCTCAATACGCGAGTTCGTACAACTCCCAAGAAAGACGGTGTCGATCTTGATATCGGTGATCGGTGTGCCAGCGGTCAGCCCCATGTACTCCAAGGCCCTCTCAACGTCAACACGGTTGAAGTCCGGCAAAGCATCCGGACCGGGGACACACGCGGTGACATCCGTCACCATCCCCGGACTGGTGCCCCACGTTACCTGCGGCACGATTTTGTCCACCTCGACCGTAATCTCACGATCAAAGGTGGCATCAGGATCGCTCGGTAGCGAGCGCCAGTAGGCAATGGCGCGCTCCAGGGCTTCGCCCTTCGGTGCAAACTCCCGTTCGCGGGCAGTGAAGTACTCGATCGTCGTTTCGTCGGGGGCGATCATACCGGCGCGAGCGCCGCCCTCGATCGTCATGTTGCAGACCGTCATGCGCTCTTCCATACTCAAAGCGCGAATCGCCTCACCCGCGTACTCGAGCACATAGCCTGTGCCTCCTGCTGTTCCAATCATGCCAATCAGCTTCAGGATCATGTCTTTGGCGGTGACCCCCTTTTGGAGCTTTCCAGTGAACTCGACTTTGCAGGTGTCCGCTTTGGTTTGCCGTAGCGTTTGCGTAGCCAGCACATGCTCAACCTCTGACGTCCCAATACCAAATGCTAGCGTACCGAAGGCGCCGTGGGTGGAGGTGTGTGAATCGCCACAGACGATCGTCATTCCCGGTAGCGTAAGCCCCTGTTCCGGCCCCATCACGTGAACAATCCCCTGCTTGTCGCTGTCCAGTCCATACAACGTCACACCGGAATCGCTGCAGTTTTCCACAAGCGCCTCAATCTGCGCCTTTGAAACCGGATCTGCAATATTGTCGCGGTCATCGGTCGGAACGTTGTGATCCATGGTGGCAAACGTCTTGCCCGGCTGTCGCACACTGCGATCTGCCATACGCAAGCCCTCGAAGGCCTGCGGGCTTGTCACCTCATGCACCAAGTGGCGGTCGATGTAGAGCAGCGATGTTCCATCCGGCAACACCTCCACCACATGTGCATCCCATAGTTTTTCAAACAGCGTCTTCGCCATGTCGGTCACTCCCGCATCGTTTCGCCGGTATTCTGTATCACAAATGGGATGACAAACCCGGCTTTGTCATCCTGAGCTTGTCGAAGGATCTGTGGGTTGCCGAGAGGGCCGAGATCCTTCGACAAGCTCAGGATAACAGTATCATCTCACATACTATTCAGCCAACCCCTCTAAGAGACGCTACACTAGGTTACCTCGTCACCGCGGGCCATGACGACTTTGCCTGTACGTACCAACTCGACAAGCTCGAACTGCCGAAGCATAGCGAGACAGGCATCAAGCTTCTCAGAGGGCCCCGTGACCATCACCGTCATCGCCGTCGGCGTTAGATCAACCGTCTTGCAGCCGAAGTGCTCGCAGATCTGAAGGACCTCGGTACGCTGCTCGAATGTCACGCGCAACTTGGCCAGAGCCATTTCGCGAACAATAGCATCGCCGGTGCTGTGGTCCATGCAGTGCATCACGTCGACCAGTTTGCTGACCTGCAGAATAATCTGTTCGAGCCCCTCGGCCGAGCCTTGCGAGGCAATCGTCATGCGCGAGTAGCGACCATCTGATGACGGAGACACGACAAGGGAATCAATATTGAAGCCACGCCGAGCGAATATCTGGGCAATACGCGCCAGAACGCCCGGCTTGTTTGCCACATAAACACTAATGGTGTGAATTGCCATATTTGTTGATGTTTCACTCATTCTCTCTACTCCTACGTCGAGCCCGTGGGCTTCTCAAGCTTCTGATTGGACTTCGGTTCGCTGATCAGCATCTCCTCCAGCGGAGCCCCGGCAGGGATCATGGGAAAGACGTTGTCTGTCTTCTCCACAATCGCATTGATAACACAGGGGCCGTCGTTGTAGGCCATCGCCTTTTCCAGCACCTTGCGAATATCGCCAGCGCGCTTGAGCGTAAAGCCCTTCCCGCCCGGAAAGGCTTCAGTCAACTTCGCGAAGTCGGGATTGCCTTCAAGATCGACGCCACTCTTGCGGTCGTCATAGAACATCGTCTGCCATTGGCGAACCATGCCAAGGTAGCGATTGTTCATGACGATCACCTTCACAGGAATCTTATTGATGGCCGCTGTTGCCAGCTCACACATCGTCATCTGGAAGCCTCCATCACCCGCAATCACCCATACAGGGGACTTCGGCTTGCCAAAGGCCGCTCCGATGCCGGCAGGAAGTCCGTACCCCATGGTTCCAGCGCCACCGGAACTCAACCACGTGTTAGGTTTCTCAGTCCTGCAGAACTGTGCCGCCCACATCTGGTGTTGACCCACATCAGTCACCATGATGGCGTCCCCCCCCGTCATGGTGTTGAGGGTATCGAGGATCTGCTGCATCTTGAGCCCACCGCGTTTCTTATAGGTCAGCGGATAGCGACGCTTGTATCCATCCAGTGTGGTCAGCCATTTCTTTGTGTTTAGCTCGCCCACATGTTCCAGAAGACGTTCCAGCACGATCTTGGCATCTCCCTGGCAATAGTGGTCACACTGAATCATGCGACCAAATTCCGAAGGATCTATGTCAATATGAATCCTGACCGCATCGCGACAGAACAAGGGAGCCTTGCCAATGATGCGATCATCGAATCGAGATCCAACCGACATGACCAAGTCACAATCAACGAGAGCCTTGTTCGCATAGGCGGTGCCGTGCATTCCAAGCATTCCTAACGAAAGCGGATGCGACTCCGGAAAAGCGCCTTTACCCAGCAACGTATTGGTTACGGGAGCCTGCATCTTCTCGGCCAACTGACGCAGCACGTCTTCCGCGCCGGAAATCAATGCGCCGTGCCCAGCCAGAATAACGGGCTTTCGCGACTTGCTCAGTGCTTCCGCAATCTGCCGAACGATCGTCTGATCCGGCTCAACACTGTCAGGGCTGAACCCGGGAAGATCCATTTCCGGATAGAGATCCCCCGCGAATTCTCCTGCACTGAAGTCCTTGGGGACGTCGATCAGGACAGGGCCGGGACGACCCGAACTCGTAATATGCATCGCCTCCCTAAGCACACGGGGAATCGACTCGGTGCTCTTGATCAGATAGCTATGCTTCACCACGGGCATGGTCAGACCGAATACATCCGCTTCCTGGAATGCATCTTTTCCAAGCATCGGGCTAATGGTCTGTCCCGTAAGGACAATCATCGGAACGGAGTCCATATGGGCCGTGAGGATTCCTGTAATCGTATTGGTTGCGCCTGGGCCACTCGTGACGAGAACGACACCCGGTTTCCCGGTTGCACGAGCATAACCGTCTGCCATATGCGTGGCGCCCTGCTCATGTCGCACCAGAATGAGCTTGATCTTCGATTCAACAATCGCGTCGAATATCGGAAGCGCCGCACCGCCAGACAGTCCAAAAATGTACTCAACGCCTTCATTCTCCAGACATCGAACCAATGCCTCGGCTCCTGTCATCGTCTTCTCACTCATCCTGAGCATCCTCCTTGTGTGCCACCCGGCTTAGAATCCACCGGGAGACAGAACAACAGCCCCCCTGAGGGGATCTATCTCTTGATTTCGGGAGAGTCTTGCACACGAATGGGGCAAGCGCAACACAAATCCGCAACTTTCGTCGATAAGTTGACACAGATACATCCGTCATCAACTAGCAACAGCCAACCGATACCGAGATTTAGCGCGCACTATATAATCGCAACCATATAACACCACCCTTTCACGCAACTCTTGTCAACACGCAAACACACACTCACTCTATAACCCGATTTTGGCAGACAAGTTGAAGTTTGAAGGATCCAGTCAGGTGTCTGCTTTCCAAAAAAAGAGGGGGGGGGGAAAGCGCATACGTGTTAAGTCAAATGCCCCCTGTTCGAGTTGTATCCCTCTAGGAACGAGATCGTTATGATAGTTTTGGCAGGGACTTCGATTGTTGACATTTCTCAGTAGGCATGGCTCTCCAGAGCTGTGCCAGTACGGAGGGCCCAGTGACGCAGCGAAGCTGCCAATAACGCGAGCGAAGCGAGCAAATGACGGCCCGGAGGGCCACACATGACCCCATGACTCGACCGCAGGCTGCACTAGCCTGGAGATACCCTCATCTTAGAGGTGAGCCATTCACCACTCAGGGAGTGACTTCAAACGCTTGCCCGCAATGCTGGCATTTGTGCAGACTTAGGGCGTCAAGGTCGCTGACTTCGGTCTTCTGTTCGCAATAGGGGCAGTCAACCTCAACGATGGTCTCGGGAATCTGGAGCACTTGCGTGCGGCTCGCGTCCTTGGAGGGCTTGCGCTTCCCACGGATAATGACGTCCTTGCGTCCTCCCTGCGGAGTCGTAATCACGGCGGGAATCTGCTGCGTCAGAGCATCCATCTTACTCAGCATCTTCAGATCCTTGGAATCCATGCTCTTGAGTCGCCCCTCTACGCTCTCCAGGAGCTCAATGATCCGGTTGATTCTCCAGTACCAACAGGCGACTCCTCGGCCCGCCAGGAATATGACCAACGTCGTAGCGATGAGTCCCAGCCCAATCAGAAATATCTGCATACAAGCCTCCTACTGGTAGTCGCAATCTTCTGTTACCGAGAGCATAGAGCGCAAGACGCAGGAAGTCAAAGTTCTATAGGGAGAGCCGCGGAAAAAGCAATAAAGCCCCGAGTGAGACCCGACATCACTTCCGAAAAGGCATCGAAAAGCGGAAGTAGCGTCTAGGAAGGTACAAAAAAAGAGGCAAAATAGTTCTCGCATTTCGCAGCGGCAGACAGCATAGTCCGCCTCAGGTCAAAGATGAGACCGAACCCCGAGCCGCCGCATAGAGTGTCATGATGCTGGAATCGGAGACTGATGAGCATGACACGAATAAGGAGATATCATGGATATCTACGTCGGAAATCTGTCCTATGATACGGACGATCAGAGCCTCCAGGAGCTATTCGCAACGTACGGCAGCGTGACCTCGGCACGCGTCATCATGGACAAGTTCTCGGGTCGCTCCAAGGGCTTCGGCTTCGTTGAAATGCCCGATACTGCAGAAGCTAACGCTGCAATCGGCGCTCTGAACGAGCAGGAATTCCAGGGCCGCAACCTGCGGGTCAACGAATCCCAGCCCAAGCCTCGCAATGATCGCCCTCGTGGCGGCGGCGGCGGTGGCGGCGGTGGTGGTGGTCGTTGGTAACAACGTCATACGCGTAAGCGTGTGAACACCATTATGAAAGAAGGCGTGCGCAAGCACGCCTTTTTTCTTGCCCTTTTTTGGTGGAAGGTCTTGGGTCCAGAAGACGCAGTTGAACGGCGATGCTGGTTGTTGCACGGGGCGAGGGCGCCCCAGCTCCATTGCGGCAACACAGCCTTATTCGCAAGAATGGAGGTGGGGCGCCCTCGCCCCGCAGATTGCGGTCGCACTCTATCCGAAGATCTGCAAAAGCAGTGCTTCGACATCCGCTTCCGTCACGATCCGCGGATTTGCAGCTGTCGATCCCGACGCCAGCGTCTCTCGTATGATCCCTTCGCGATCCACAACCGCCTCCCCAAAAAACGGCGATGTAATCTTCAGCGTCGCCAGAAGCTCCGTGACACGGGTTACGGGATCTGCATGTAGGGCAGCCTCCAACGCATCATACTTCTCCCCCATCGCTGCGCGATTGAAGTTCAGTGCCGGAAGCAAGCATACCGAACAGACAACACCATGCGGTTGGTGATAGCGAACGCCTAGCGGATGCGCCAATCCATGCACCACCCCAAGACGTGCATTCGATAGCGCAATCCCGGCAAGATAACTCCCCTCCAACAGTGCATCCGCGGCCGTGGGGTCGCTGCTGTTTTCATACACGGTTGGGAGGGCCATGTTGATCATTTCAACGGCCTTCAATGCAACAACATCACTCAACCACGTTGCATGCCGGCTTGTGAATGCCTCGATCGCCTGGGTCAGCGCATCCATTCCCGCGCTCGCAATGACCGAAGGCGGGCAGCTCTGCAGAAGTTCGGAATCCAGAATCACGCACCGAGGGAGCAATGAGGGGTGCCGGATGGAGCGCTTGGTGCACGCAACGCTATTCGTCAAAACCGAAACCGATGTCGCTTCAGAGCCGGTCCCTGCGGTTGTGGGTGCCGCAACAAATGGAATGGTGCTCGCCTCGATGGGCTCACCATCATGGTACACCTGTACTGGAAGCGGCGCCTCCAGCAAACCAGCAGCTGCCTTCGCAATGTCCAGCACACTTCCCCCGCCCACTGCAGCGATCCACTCGGCGCCGTGCCCGCGAGCAGCAGAAAGGAGATCTTCTAGCTGATCGAGCGTCGGCTCTCCCCCCGGGTGGCGCCAGGCACAGATACTCTGGTCATCAGGAGCGGCTGCAAGGAGCTTGCTGAGCATTCCACTCCTGACCAGGGAACGACCATGCACCAGCATCCCCCGCCGACCGAAAACAAGACACTCCGGAATCAACTGGGCGACACTCCCCACCCCGGAGATGGTCTGCAGCGGGAAGAGAAGTGACTTCGGTAGCGTTTCCATTCAAGCCTCCTTGCGCACAACCCGGTTCTGTCAAGAATTCAGACCTATTGACGCTCTAAACTGCTGCTCGTGATGGAGTTACGCTGAAAACTGCGTTCTCCCCCACTTTTCACTTAGTCCCACACCTAGTCGCCGCTCTTAGTCGAGTACACTTAATCCAA
>JABGOW010000505.1 GCA_018645275.1 Verrucomicrobiota bacterium | reverse complement strand
CCTGAACGCTGTCGTCAGTCATGGTGAAGTTAACGCCGACGTTGAACCGTTTCTGCTTTCGGATTTCCGAAAGACCGCGAAGGGTCTGCATGGCTTCATCGAATGCGCCTTCCCGGCCGCGGGAGCGGTCATGTGTTTCGCGCAGTCCATCCAGCGAGACTCGCATGTGGAGTCCGGGCCATGCGAAGTCCTCTACGAATTCCAGAGTTCTCTCAGTCAAAGCTCCGTTTGTCACGAGCTGGACCACAAATGGGTCTATCTCCTCCCTGATGGAACGGATGATATCCGGCAGATCCGTGCGGGTGAACGGTTCACCCCCGATGATCTTCACAATGTCGAGAAAAGGAAGTTCGCGAAAGACCTGTCGCCACTGATCAGCGTCGAGCTCGCCTTCTGGTTTGCGTTGCCACGCGTCGCACCCACTGCAGCGCAGATTGCAGCCCCATGTGATCAGAACATGCGCAGCGTGGGGCAGGGGAGGCGTACGGTGTGGCAGCAGCCCCCTGAGTCGAGATTGAATGACGTGTCCGTAGGCTCTTGCCCGGGCCGGGAGTCTGGTGGCGTGGCTATTCATGATTTCGGCGACTCCAGTTCACTGCCCGTGATCGCGGACAGTGCTGCCACGGCAGCATCAACGTCTCTGCCTTCGGCTTCAAAGTGCTTTGCGATGTAACGATGGCAGATGTCCACCTTGTCGTCAAAG
Organism: Verrucomicrobiota bacterium; assembly: GCA_018645275.1. Classification (GTDB taxonomy): domain Bacteria; phylum Verrucomicrobiota; class Kiritimatiellia; order UBA8416; family UBA8416; genus JABGOW01. The sequence continues at coordinate 2,438 of JABGOW010000505.1, read as the reverse complement.
AAGCGGCCTACCTGTTCGGGGCTATAGGTCGGGTGAACGTTCAGCAGAACGTCCGGCAGGTGTTGAAGGCTCAGCAGGCAGTAACCCTGATTGCCGAAGGAGTGCTTGTCGAGAAAGCGATAGCCTCGGAAAATGCCGGCGTTGTCCAGCAGCTCACGCTCCGCATCCTTTTCGATGTGTCCGTCGAGTAGGGGCGGTGCATAGAGAACCCCGTACCTGGCGCAGAAAGCCTGCAGCCGCTCTACCGTTACCGGCATGGACATGACGGCATACTCACCGCCCACCGAGGAACCAAAGAAGAGATGGGGAATGCCACGTTCAAGATTATAGATGAGAATCTTGGTGATGAGCGACATGGTGCAGCCCAGGCAACATCCGAACCCCTGTCCATTCTCCTTCTTGTCTTTGAGGAAGGATCGCGCAGCAACCTGCTTGAAGAGGTCGTTGGTGTTGACGAAGCGGTGTTTGACTGTGTCTTCGCCTAAGACCTTTTGGAGATCTTTCACCGGCCGAAGCGCCCAGTTATTGAAAGGGTAGCCGAAGCCATGGTTCAACGTATGGAGGTGAACGCATCCCTTCTCCTGTATTGCCGCCATGTAGGCCACAGATGTGGAATCCATTCCACCTGAGTAGCCTATACTACAGTCTCCCAGAAGCTGCTGTTTCATGCTTGCCATACACGTCACTCCACAATGCGACTCGGTATCTGACTTCAACGGTGTGCCCTGAGGTAAAGGGGCCACTAGCAATACCGGCAGGACTATACACGCATCGGATTTCGTGGTCCAGTACATGTTACACAAGAGGGAGATCTGTCTGCGGGCTATCTACTACGAGCGTCTTTACGGCTGAGGTCTGTACTTCTCTGTCTCAGAAAGGTGCGCGAGCACAACGGTTGCGATATTGGAGGCAAGCATGCTGTTTCCCAGGTCTGTGCAATGCCCAAAGTCTCCTGCAAACATATCGCTGAACACCTCTTCCTGTCGGCCTTCAAGGACGATAGATCGGAATGGTTCCTCATTGGAGACATAGCCGATTCGCCCACATGCTACAGGACTCACCATTGCTTTCAGGTCATCAGCGGCACGAGCCGGATACTGGACAAAGACGACCGGTATGTGGCGTTGGTGGGCGATGGTGCATAGGCGTCCGAAGTTGTCTTGTGTGGCGGGCCTCCCCTTGCTCTGGTGTGAGCGATGCTGCGCTTCAGCCTGCCATCGGGCTGCGTCTCGGTCGCTTCCTTGTCTGGCATAAAAGGTGTACATCAGCCGCGCTATGTTTGGATTGTGAGGATAAGTACTGCTCAGGTTCTCAAGAATCAGGTGAGCATCAGCCTTCCGGTGGGAACACAGGCAGCTATCAACAAGTAGCCCCAAGGCCATAAAGGACGCCTCGTATCCATCACCCAGCTTGGGTGATCCACCCTTGGTTGCAAGTGTTGCCAAAGCCTGACTCACATCACACGTTGGTGATGTTCGGGAGATGACCCTGAAATAGGAGAGTATGGCGTCATCGTAGTGACCTGCGTCATGTTGCCGCTGACCATGAGAGAGCCAAGCGGCTTCCCAGAGACTTGCATCCTTTGGCAGATCGTGCATCGCTTCTCTATCCTCGCTGCCTGGCCATTCTCTTGTATTGTCACGCTCCATTTCCAGCTCAGAGGCCGCGATTTGCCCCGCCGCTTTCTTGTGCTTCGGCTGGATTGCCAACACCTTCCTGAATTCGGCAATTGCCTCAGCATAGAGGCGCTGTTCCTGCAATGCTCTCCCGGATTCATAGTGCCAATCGGCCGTGCCGCGTTTGACACGAGCCCCTTCCGCTCGGAGGCGGATCTTAGCGAAGCCAAATGTCCCAGCAGCCAGTCGTGCGAGGCGGACAACTCTCAGCTTCCGAGTCCAGTGCCTACTGTCGTCCAACGGCTGTCCCATGAAGGGCGTTAGCTCGTGCTCCCCATCATTTACGCCCATCATGACAGCAAGAACATCTGGTTTAAATTCATCTAACTGCGCCTCTAGTCGCCTAACGATCGGTCCACTCGATGTTCCGGGCACCCCTCCATTGACGACAGCGCAGCGCTGTGGCGAGAGTTGCCTGTTGAGTTGCCGCTCAAGACATGCAGGATACGAATGATCCCCGCCCAGGGCTGTTGTGGATTCGCCGACGCATAGAATCCGCCAGTCCGCCCCTCTGACGGCACTTCTGCTACGGATGTTTCGCCGTGCCAGGATGGCTTTGCCAGACAACAGGAGTCCGGCATCCACAAGCAGCAACGTGATGACACATGCAAGCGTTGCGAGACATCCCTTTGCAACATAGCGCAGCATTGTTCTTCCGTACCGCTTCTTCATGTCCATACCTGCCTTCCGGAAAGGGGTCATGTGTCCAACCTAGCAGCCTGTCGGACTTTGATCAACACACGCCAGTTGTAGAATGGAACG
>JABGOW010000504.1 GCA_018645275.1 Verrucomicrobiota bacterium | reverse complement strand
ATCCTGGTGCCTTCAGCCTGCCGAAGGCTGAGCGACATCTGCTCAGTAGTAGGTTGTCACCGCAGAAGGTTTCAAGCTGTCAGCGTTCTGTCGCAGCCAGAGCTCCCATTGATGACGCTCATAGCCGAAGTCTTTGCCGCTGATCGCCATGAGCTCATCCCGCGCATTGGCCGCAAAGGCAGCGCGTGCTTCGTCAAGGAAGTCGATCAGACAGGTGACCCCCTTCGCGCTGCCGCACCTGGCCAGTGCTCTCGCAATGCATAAACGCAAATAGGTCATGCGTTCACGATCGATATCAGCGCACGGCCTCCAGTCATCGTCTATCCGAACGGGGCGAACATCAAAGATGGGGTGCGAGATAAACGTGATGAGGGATGCCTGCAACGCTTCGCTTGCGGTCCGTTCTGCGGCATAGGCGACACCAAAGGTGTACCCCCATAGTGCGGCCTTGGAGTGAAGAAGCTGCTCGAAGCCGTCAGCAATGGTCGCCACAAACTCCGCCACACATGTCTCACCGGCCTGGGCCAAATTGTTAATCTGTAGGGCCGGCAGCGGTGCAAAGCCATGGTCGGGAAGCAAATGTGCCATGTGGTTGACCGCATAGATCGCCAGAGGCAGTGCCTCTCCTCCAAGCTGCCGCTCGACCTCGCCGCGTACATAGTCCACTCCTTGGTCAACCATCCAGAAGCATAGAAGCCTGGCAAGAGCAGGGGTCAATGGAACGGGAGCCGTCGCCAAGAGCGGCATAGCGCTCTCTTTTCCGAGCAGGATCAGCCGTGCGGTCGGCTCAAGGGTCTCTTCGTAGTCACCGGCACCCAACAGGGAGTCTACAATCTCGGATGTATCAGGAATCCCCAAATTATCTTCCGCGAGATCTTCGCGTTTGAGGGCCCCCACTGCGATCAGCCGTTCCTGCAGTGTGGCAACCGATAGGTCGCCTAAGACCGTGTCCTCTTCCATGGACAAGCGAACCGCTTCGGCTGCCACGATACCGAGAACGAACAGGTCCCGTTGCATGCGGGCCATGGTCAAGGCATCATTGGTTATGGAGTAGGCCTTTCCGGATATGATGACGTTGTCGAACGTGACCGGCACTAAGGCAGAGTAGGGGATCGTTACTTCGAATTCCTCCATCCTGTCTTTCGGATACAGACCCGCTTTATAGGCATTGCTGGTCTCCGTCCCTTTGGTGTCGATATTCGATCGTGCCCGCAGCACGCCGTCTGCGAACCGTCTGCCGGCCAGCACATCGATATAGGTTACCGTGGTTCGTCCCTTGATGTGACGCGTGGTCCGCGGTGCAACGTAGAATGCGGGATGCACATGGGGTTGATCCTCAAACCTCTCCTTGAGACAACGTCGCATGGCAACGATGAAGCGCGTGGTATCCTTGGCGCTTCTCTCATCAACCATACTCAAGAACTGTCGGGACGCTTCCGGCTTGCCCTGCTGAAAGTTGCCAAACGAGCCCCAGGATGAGACACCATCACGTTCCGAACCAAAGCTGTAATCTGAACCGCTCCAGGCCGCAAGACTGCCATCGCCAGTGGCATCGACAACTGTCCGGGCATGAATCCCCAAGAGGCCGTCTGGGGTAATCACGTAGACACATTTCAGATTACGGCCGCTATACCCGGTTCCGCATATAGGCGTATAGGGCAGAAGAGACGCCCCTACGCGCTCCAGTCCTTGAAAGAACGGAGCGGCATTGAGCCCATCATTTGATGCGCCGCATTCTTTGAAGAAATCCTCAACGGCATGGGTGGGATTGCCAAACCACAGGTTGGTGACGCCTCCCACCGTATTTGTCCCCCCGATTTCGAGGGCGCCATCAATGCACAACGGCGACAACCCGAGCTTTCCGGCATGATAGGCCGCACCGACTCCGGAGGTGCCGCAACCCGCGATTAGCACATCCGCTGCAAGGGAAGCCACGGTGCCGTCAATCCGTAGACTACGCTTCTCAGTCCCCGGCTCAAGATACCCGGGATCGCTGAAGCTGCGAGTTTCCGGAAGGTCACGGCCACCTTCGCCCTGACACCCGGATATTGAATACTCCACCGTCGGGCGTGGTCGTGCGGAAGGCACTTCACCAACCATGTCTGTTGGTTCAGGAAAGGTGCGGTGCAGAACAAGAGGATCTTTCATGACCGTCTGTCCGGCCGTATTGTCCTGCATCGCCATGGGGCCGATCACACGCAAGTTCTTCACCCCGGGCACCACACCATCTTCAGCCTCAACTCGACTGCGGCCTGAGTGGAAATAGCTGTCCGCCCCTCTGAATCTAGTCAGGCTGTTCTCTTTCAAGACCGTTAGTGACGATCTATAGATGCTGATGAAATCGCGTGCATACGATAGCGGTCCTTCTTCCGCATCAGAAAGTGACAGGTCGAAATCGGCATAAAACCGATGAATAGTGGCATGTCCCGTAATGCCACCTTGAGAGAAGGCAATGGTGTCAGACGGGCAGTCGCCCTTCAACTCAATGGAGTAACTCGCCTGGGTTAGGTCTGGTTGCGCCAATGTTGTGGCTCCGGCAGTTCTGGCCATAACTGAATTCAGAGTGCAATCGATCACATGCCTTGCTTCAATGGCAAACAGACCCGGCTTGCCACCAAACACCGCACCGTGGATCTCGCCACTGCTCATAAGCGCAGATACAGGCATGGCATTGTAATAGAATGTCACCCCGGCATCGATGAGCCGATCTTCAACCCGTAGGGCTGCCCGATGGGGGTTGAAATAGAGGCGGCCATTGGCTCTGTATGTCTGTGGCTCCATCGACATGATGTCAGCCAACGCCGGGGACGCAGACAGGTCGGCCGTTTCCGCCACATGCGCCCGTAGCGAACAGATGCTTTCGATTAACGGGTTTGTCCTCTCCATGGCCAGCACCGTTCGCCTGCCTTTGGAGGCCGCCTCTATCGCCGCGTCAATCGCGTACAAGGTGCTACCACAAACCAAAACATCACATGACGCCTGAAACGTTACGCTCTGACTGCTATGCATAGGCCATCCTTCCCAATTAGAGACCATCCGAAAAGGTATCTCTCCCTATGAGATTCTCAATATCCAATATCCAACACTCAAATCCGATTTCCAAGGGGGGATCCTTTGTCAGCCTTTACGCAACCTTCCGCAATT
>JABGOW010000503.1 GCA_018645275.1 Verrucomicrobiota bacterium | reverse complement strand
AGGGTGAGAGGTCTGAATGCCGAGGGACTGATCCCATAGCGTGTCGCGTATCGCATCCTCCTTGCGAAGGCTGTTGCGCAGTACGCCATTGAGAAAGCGGATGCGTGCCGGGTCGAGATCGGCCTTGGCGGCTTCGACGGTTTCGTTGGCTGCGGCATGCTCAGGAACGCTGTCCATGATGAATATCTGGTAGAGTCCAACGAGAAGATAGGCCTTGGACTGAGGATCTGGCTCCCGGTTCACGAGGGTGTCTATGATCCATTCCAGCAGGCGCATCCAGCGGGTTACGCCGTAGACGACTTCTTGAATGAAGGCCCGGTCCTTGGAGTCGTTTGGTAGCATTCGATCGGGAAAGTCCTGCGTCGTGAGCCAGTGAGCAATGATGCGCGCACAGGTGCGCCGGGGAGATGGTGTTTTATCGTTCATAAGCGAAACAGTGTCCCGTGGAATTTTACCCGTAGCGCTGACCATTGAGCGCTTGGCTTGCGAGGTGTGACTGCGAAAGGCGTGAAGCGAAAAGAGAAGGTGCCCGTCAACTCGGCACGACAGGCCCAGCCTGGATTGGCCTCGGAAATGCTGACTTGAGGTACGACCACTCTGTCCATTGAACAACAATGATGCCGATGAACATCAGAGTTGTCAGAAGCGCGAGAATGGCAAAGAGCATGTACGATGGCTGTTTGACGATGGGGGCCGCCGCTGCGGTCGCGGCCTGCGCTGCAAATGGGCCCGGGTGATCGCCGGCATCTGCTGCTGCGCCTTCGCCTCCCGCATCAGCCGGAGCCGCCTTCTTGACGGTCTTTGATTTGATCGTCAGCTTTTTCTTCTTAACGGTGATGGGCTCGGCCATGCCAGCGCTCCGGTTTATTAATCCTCTGCCTCAGAAGCCAAACCGTATCCTTTATGGCTGTACGGCGGCAAGTTGAAAAAGGCGCGTTCCCACTATTTCTGGATCGACGTGTTGCGTGGCAGCGTTCCATTTTCGGCAACATAATCGAGCACAGGCTCGGGGAGCGGGCCGTGGCCGGGCCATGGAATGGCATAGCGCCCCCCCCACTCTTCGTCGACGTGGAATTCCACCGGACGTGTCGGGAGTGGCATAAACGGAGGGAGCTCGCCTCCGTTCGCGTTCATCCAAGCTTCCACCTGCGGGGGGTAGTCCCCGTCGCCTTCGTATTGCACGTAAGATCCCGCGCCAACAAAGAAGAGACGCTCACCTTTGTGTTCGTCATCAAAGAAAAACTCATCATCGTCGTCGTGCAGAACTTCCGGTTCGTGATCGTCATAGTCCATATGGTTACGGGCCTCATGCTAACTGGTTAAAGACTCCTAATGCCCCTCAAGCGCGCTCATTATAGGGGGGGGGGCGATATTGCGCAAGCGGGATTAATGCGTGCGGGTTTTGCCGTAGAGGATTCCGGACTGCGGGTTGAGCGATTACGATTACGCGTACGATCATGATTACGAGCGGAATGTTCAGTTTGCGCGCTCCTCTTAATCGTACTCGTAATCCTAATCTGCTTGAGGAGATCCTTCGGCTGCGCTCAGGATGACAGTTTTATAAGGTTCTCTGCCAATCAACGCGCGGGCGCTTTCGAAAGGATACTAAAGTGATAGCATTTATCTTGATTGTTGGGCTGCTTTCGGAAATACTGCATCACTTGGCAATGGGTATCTGCTCTTGTGGAATAGAGCTGGAGAGTATGATTTATGAGCAAAATAGCGGAACCGGATGTGAATGACGCGGCAATTGAAACGCGTGAATGGATTGAATCCCTGGATGAGGTACTCGGTCGCAAGGGCGAGGATCGGGTCTGCGAACTCTTTCAGCAGCTGTCCGGGTTTGCCCAGCTCAAGGGGATAAAGCTCCCCTTTGCAGCCAACACCCCTTACATCAATAGCATTCCGGCGACTGAGCAGCCTCCCTATCCTGGCGACCTGGATTTGGAGTATCGCATCAGCAGCATTATTCGCTGGAATGCCATGGCGATGGTTGTCAAAGCCAATCGGTCTGAAGAGGGGATTGGTGGTCACATTGCTTCGTACGCATCTGCTGCCACGCTATATGAGGTCGGCTTCAACCATTTTTTTCGAGGAAATGGTGATGACCACAAAGGAGATTTAATCTACTTCCAGGGGCACGCCTCTCCCGGCATTTACGCCCGCGCGTTTCTTGAGGGCCGTCTTCCTGTCGCGCAGATCAAGAATTTTCGGCACGAATTGCATGGGGAGCCCGGGCTCTCTTCCTATCCGCATCCTTGGTTGATGCCAACGTTCTGGAAGTTCCCGACTGTCTCAATGGGGCTTGGTCCCATCATGGCGATCTACCATGCCCGATTCATCAAGTACCTGCAGGATCGCGGACTCAAGGAGGTGTCCGACCAGAAAATTTGGGCCTTCCTGGGAGACGGTGAGTGTGATGAGCCAGAGACGCTTGGTGCTATTGCGCTGGCTGCGCGTGAGAAATTGGACAACCTTGTCTTCGTCATCAACTGCAATCTTCAGCGCCTTGACGGTCCTGTCCGGGGAAATGGCAAGATGATCCAGGAGCTGGAAGCCAACTTCCGCGGTGTTGGGTGGGATGTGATCAAGGTGATTTGGGGAAGTGATTGGGACCAGCTACTCGACCGTGATGAACATGGCCTTCTGGCGAAGCGCATGAATGAAGTCGTGGATGGTCAGTATCAGAAGTATATCGTTGAAGACGGCGCCTATTTTCGTAAGGACTTCTTCGGGGTAGACCCGCGCCTGCTCGATATGGTGAAGCATCTCTCGGACGAGCAACTCAAGAAGATGCTACGAGGTGGCCATGACCCGGCGAAAGTGTATGCCGCCTACAAGCGTGCATCGGAAGCGGCTGGCGTGCCAACGCTGATTCTGGCCAAGACTGTCAAGGGCTATGGGATGGGGGACGGCGGCGAAGGCCTCAATATAACGCATCAGCAGAAGAAGTTGAAAGAGAAGGAATTGCTCAGCTTCCGCTCCCGTTTTCACATCCCCATTTCTGATGAACAGGTGAATCAGCTTCCGTTCTACGAACTGCCAGAGGACGGACCGGAGAAGGCCTATTTGTTGGAACGTCGGCAGGAGCTCGGCGGATTCAATCCGCAGCGGCATGGGATGGATTCCCCGCTTACGATGCCGACGGC
>JABGOW010000198.1 GCA_018645275.1 Verrucomicrobiota bacterium | reverse complement strand
CGTTTAAGCGTAACCAAGTAAGGGTGGGGTTTAAGAGTGGACTCAAGTGTGCGATTGAGTGTGGAGAAAACGGGGGAGAACGATGTTATCGCCGGAACCCATTGACACACAGAATGTTAGAGAGGTCAGAGGCTCAAGGCTTTTGAGAGAACCGCTATTTCAACAAGGAGGATGACTATGCAATGTAAGCGAATTGCGCTTTTGGGACTCATGGCGGTGACTACAGCTTGGGGATTCTCTCCCTACGAGAACTACCTGCTCAAGGAGAAGCCCTCCCGTGTGGGGCTGATTGCGGCAGCCCGCAGTGGACAGGAGGCTGAGCTTGAAACCGCCTTGAGGGCTCTGGCGACAAAGAAGCCCGCAAAGGTGCTGCGCAGGAAAGGTATCACCAACCTCAGCAGCTATAAGCAGGTGTTCGCCGGAAAAACCTGGTTCATGGTCTATTTTGATTATGAGGGCGAAAGCTATCTACAGGCTGCCTCCGACTACGAGAGCGTTGACGCCGTTCAGGCGCTGAGCAAATGGGTCAATCCGCATCCACGTGCCGAACGCTATGGCGCACGCTGGCTTCAGATGGAGTGGATCAACTATATCCGCGCCTCTCAGAAGAAAGGCACCCCCGCCAACCGCTTCGCCATGGTCACGCGTATTAGGCCGGAAAAAGAACAGGAGTACCGCACGCTGCATCAAACCGTTTGGCCTGGCGTGGTGGATCAGATGGTCCGCGGCAATTTCCGCAACTTCTCCGTCTTCCTTGTGGAGCTAGGCGACGAGATCTACGAGTTCTTCTATGTGGAATACGTCGGAAGCGATTCTGCAGCAGATGGCGAGATGAACAATGCCGACCCCGTTAACCAGCGTTGGTGGAAGTACACCGACGCCTGCCAGCTCCCACTCCCCGGGGCCAGCGGCCCCTGGTTGATGATGGACAAGATCATCCCTGGATCAGACGCGCACTGACGCTGCGCGCTCCGCGCGAAACCAAAGCTCCGACTCCGTCGGAACACTCCATATTGGAGTGAATGGGTATGGTGTGCGGTGACGAAGTCACCGCTTCGGGGCCCGCGTAGCGGGCGGGGGCGGGCGGGGGCGATGTAGTAGGGCCAAGCTTAACGGTTCCGTGGTTTACGTGTGGTCGCTGGCTTGGTGTGATAGGTAAAGCCTGCGATACCGGGCGGGGGTGATTCCCATCTGACGGCGGAACTGCTTGATGAAATAGCTTTGGTCGCAGAATCCGGTTTCGTAGGCAATGTCGGTGCAACAGAGGTCGCTCTGTTCAAGAAGGCGTTGAGCCTCCTGGATGCGCAGCTGTTGAATGTGCTGAAAAACCGTTTTTCCCGTCTGCTCCTTCACCAAATGGGATATCCTGAAGGTGCTCAGGTTCACTTCCTCTGCAATCATGTCCAGTGTGATGGGGTCGTACGCATGCTCGCTGATGTAGTTGAGAATCCGACTGACGGTCGTGTTGGTTCGGTTCTGACCGAGCAGATAGATGTTGCGCATAAATCCGTCAAGCGCGTCCGCCATCACATTGGCAAGCGTCTCAAAATCGCCGGCGTCGATAATCGTGGTCATCCACTCGTGGTTCTTCTCGATCAGTGAGCTCATGTGTGGGCTGTCCTCGATAGCGCTGCGCACGAGGTACCCCATCATCTCGATGACGTGCGCCTTGATCAGACGAATGTCGGCGGTGTGCGTGAAGAGCGCTCCGAGCGTTTTGTTCAACTCGCGCCGTGCTCCCTTCTGATCCCCCGCCTTCATCAGGGAGAACAAGGCGCGTTCTTCATCAATCAGGGAGTGCTCCCCGCCGCCCTGCTTGCGACGGTGGATCTCCTCGGCGATCTCTCGCTGTCGCATCGCCTTCTTTCGGTTCTCGCTTAGTAGCAGCATGTCCCAGCTTAGTGCGTTGCAGGTTAAGGCAAATAGAAACTCGGCGGCCTTCTGCGGCCGTTCGGGATTGGTCCAGACGGGCAATGCGTTGACATAGACTTCAGCCTGCTCGCGCGTGCATCCGGAGCTGGCTAGATAATTGATCGTCTCGAAGCGGTCCGACGGATCGGGTTCGGCCAGGACGGCCCCTCCACAGAGCCCTCCGAGGAACCGAGCGTCCTTCACCAGTGGTACGATCCAGCTGATGACGTTCGGGAGTAGAAAGAGGCTGTAGGGTTCACCCCAGCGGAATGCCTCCTGCAAACCGGTGGCTCGAGTACGGGAGAGGGCGGGTAAGTTGCTGACTGGGTCGTCCAATCCGGAGCAGAATCCGCTCAGCGTCACTTCCGTCAGGTCAATCTCATAGGAGTTGGCGTAGCTGGTGCGTATGCTGTCCAATGTGCTCGGCGGCAATATTGACATGTTTCAAGCCTCGGGTTTCTCCCGCAATTTCGCTCACATGGTACGAAAGAGGAACGATGGTAGCAAGATGATACCATTTCTGGCCCGCTATCTTCTATTGAAACATGGGAAAACCGGCTAGCTTATCCCCGTTCAATTTGAGAAAGGAATGGAGAATGCCAATGAATGGAAAAGAACTGTTGCTGAAGGCCCTCGCTGGTGAAGAGACCTCTCGTCCGGCATGGGTGCCCTTTGTCGGATGCCACGGCGGATTTCTGATTGACGAAAAGGCCCCGGCTTTTCTGAAGTCGGCAGACCTGCTCGTGGCCGGACTCAAGAAGGCCAAAGAGCTCTATCGTCCCGACGGATTGCCGATCATGTTCGATCTGCAGATTGAGGCCGAGATTCTCGGCTGCGACCTGCACTGGTCCGAGGAGGTGCCGCCAGCCGTTACCAGTCACCCGTTGGCGCAGGGGAAAACCATAGCTGACCTTCCCGATTTTGACGAAACGAAGGGGCGTTTTCCGGTCGTGATCGAGGCCCTGGAGACTTTGAAGAAGGAGATCGGTGAAGACACCGCGCTCTACGGACTTATCTGTGGTCCCTTCACGCTGGCCCTCCATATGCTTGGAAACGACATCTTTCTCGAGATGTATGACGAACCGGAGGAAGTCCAGAAAGTGATCGAGTACTGCGCCGACGTCTGCATCAAGTCATCAGACATCTACCTCGATCACGGTGCAGACGTGATTGCGGTGGTTGATCCGATGACCAGCCAGATCTCGCCGGACCACTTTGAGGAGTTCGTGACGCCAGCCAG
>JABGOW010000360.1 GCA_018645275.1 Verrucomicrobiota bacterium | reverse complement strand
CGAATCTGCCCCCCAGGCACCCGAGGCACTGAACATATCCGTCCCCAAAGCGCCTCAACAAACGGTGACTACGAAACCACCGGCTAATGGCTGGCATCCCTCCGGGATGAAATCACCTTTATCCCCAAGATGAGTAGAACAACCAGGGCATCGCCCTGGGTAACGAAACAACGAACACATGGGACTCGCGATAAAGCTCATTCCGGCCGGGACGCCTCAAGTGCCATCAGGGCCTATGGGATGACAGCGAAAAAATACTGCCTTTTTTCGAAAGGATCTATTGACTTAAGAAATCAGGGGGGGGGTACAATCGTGCCAGATCGTTGGAAAAGGAGTCGGTCAGGCTCTCTTAATAAGGAGAAGGATCATGAAGAAGTTCAGTATCATATTGGGAATCATCGCGCTGGGTCTCGCCTCCGCGCAGGCAGATATTATTTACACCGATTTAGGAGTTGCTAATACATTGCTTGAAGACCCTGCTGGATGGGAAGGAGGATCGATGCCGACGGCGAATGACGTTGGTGTTGTCCAAAATTATCGTAGAGTGGTTGCAACTACTCCCACCCCATGGACTTCAAGTTTGGTCATAACAAATGGTGGACATCTGATGATAGCTGGTGACAGCTTGACCATGGGCACGGGAGCGGATCTGACGTTGGATGGGCTGCGCATTTCCTTGAGGTCTGGCCAGACTATAAATCTTAACGGGAATAACTTTTTTCTAAGCAGTGGAACCATTGGTAAGATGAACCGCTTTGACGTAACGATTGCAAATGGATGTTTGCAGGGAAACGGAACCATTAATCTGGTTGACGATGATGATCCGAGTATGACTGGTTCTATTGTCATTGGCTCTACCGTCGATACGACCGGTTTTACGGGAACGTTTAATCTACAGAGCGGTAGTCTTCGGTTGCCTGCCATCACGAAGGCAGAGGGCTCGTTTGAACTGGAGATCTCGGGTACCGGCGTATACGACAACACGGCTAATGTGGCATTTACGGGCCTCACTATTAATGGTAATGCCGTGGCAGATGGTAGGTATAATCGGGATCAGCTCCTTGCCTATGGAACCACAGCTTACGGCGAAGACTGGAGTAGCTTTATCGCTAACGGCGGCGGAGCCATCGCTGTGGGGGATGTGCTGGAATTCAGTGCATCAGAAGATATCGCCCTGGACAAGGGCAGTGGCCCCCAGGATGGTCGGAAGCACTTGCTTGTGGGGTCCAATGCGACGGGGCCGTACAGTTCGCTGGTTGCCTTTGATTTCAGCGGCGTTGGTCTCGGTTCAGGGATGGTTGTCGACTCGGTGATCATCGAGTTTTACAATGATGACTCGGATGCCAACGGCGGCGCCAATGCGCTGACCATGCTTGTCAACCAATACAACTACGACTTTGTTACAACTGCTGCCACCTATGAGAGTCCGGCAACGGGCGATACGACCGCCGGCGGAACGCTGGGGACTTCGTTTGGGTCCTTCAATCTTGGAGCCCCCGCCGGGGGCGGCGGCAACGGGTCGCTGCTGGCGACCCTGCCCACCAGCGCCGCGCTGGAACGGGCGGTCCAGAGCGCCATCAACAGTCAGGGCGAGTTCCGGCTGATTTTGAGCGACTCGAACCCGAACACAACGGACGAACGCTATGTTCGTATCGGTCGGATATCCGACACGAACGATACTCCCGTCAAGCTCTGGCTCACGACACGTCCTGCCCAAGGGTCGGTGATCAGCATCCATTAGGGCGTGCCTTATTACCGCATCGGCATTGGCTCCTCACTGGGGCGGGGAATATTGGACGGGATCAACGGGATTAGCGGGATGGGGGGAGCATCTCCATGAGATCTGGCCAGACTATAAATCTTAACGGGAATAACTTTTTTTAAGCAGTGGAACCATTCGTAAGAGAAACCAATTTGACGTAACGATTGCAAATGGATTTCTGCAGGGGGGCGGAACCATTGATTTGAGAGACGAGGATGATAAGGCTAATAGTTTGGTCTTTGCTTCTTCCCTCGATACGACTGGTTTTACGGGTACATTTAAAAGGGACAGACTCCGGCGGTATTGTGTACAGCGTAGCCTTGCTTGAGCGCGGATTCTGTCCGAAAGGAATATCCCGTCGCAGCAGCCCCAGTTCAAGGAGTCGCCTCTGTTTGTGAATATGTTTCTGCAACATTATGTTGCGAGAGCATAAGATACGGAGCTGTCATCGTCGTCAACACCTGGTTCGGCAATCTGTACGCCGCATAGGAGAGGAACCGCCCCCATTATCAGCACTCAGAGCCCATAAATCTCACTTTCCTCCAAAACCCTATTGATGGAATGATATACGCGCGCTACAGTTCATCTTGGATCAACACATGGTAGAGAGAAGGAGGACCTCCATGAAAAGACGTCAGTTCATTCAGTGTTCTGCAGCCGGAATTGCGCTGGCGGCAGTGGCGAGAGCTGGGGCCGAAGAACGGATGGCATCGAAACAACCCAACGCGCAGCTCTATAGAAGAGACTCAAGGGATGTCGATGTGGTGGTGGTCGGCGGCGGGACGGCAGGCACGATTGCAGCACTACAGGCCGCTCGCGCAGGCGCTTCAACTATTATGGTTGAGAGTGGAAGTATGCTGGGCGGTACCATGACCGTCGGCGGCGTGGCATTCCCCGGCCTGTTCCACGCGTGGGGTCGGCAGATTATTGCGGGCATTGGATGGGAGCTCGTGACCGATACCGTAGAAATGAACGATGGACGTCTGCCCGATTTCACGGTTCCGACCGGGAAAGCGCATCCGCGGCACCAGGTGAGGATCAATCCGAACATCTATGCGCTTCTGGCTGAAGAGAAATGCCGGAAGGCCGGAGTTGAGCTTCGCTACTATGAAACGCCGGTCACGGCGGTGTTCTCTGGTGGCCGCTGGAGCATCGACGCGGTCGGGAAGGGGGGCCGTGTAGCCATTCGCTGTAAGCAGGTCATCGATTGCACGGGCAATGCCTACATGACCGCGCTCGCGGGCTATCCTGTGTTGCGCGAGGATGTAAGCCAGCCGGGCACGCTGATGTTCAAGATCGGCGGCTACGACTCTCGGTCGGTGGACAGGAAGCTGCTGCGACGGAAGTACGAAGAGGCGATCAAGAGCGGACGGCTTGTCCGGAAGGAGTTTAGAAACAGAATAGAGGGTCTGCTTGGTGGCGGTGGCAACAATATTC
>JABGOW010000181.1 GCA_018645275.1 Verrucomicrobiota bacterium | reverse complement strand
TTTTCCTGCCTTTCCGGCGGACGATAGCGGCGACGAGAATGGTGGACGATTGAGATTCTCACTACTCGTAATCCGCTCTCGTCGCCGATCTCGTTCACCGATCTCTGCCTTCACTTCGTTTCGTGGCTGGCTGATCTACTCACCTGAAACTCTAATCCACAGGCTATTCGTAGTCTGGCAGCACGTCCGCTTCGGCCTCGAACATCTCTATCGTCATCGCCCGAATCTCGGCAGGCGTCAACACCGCCGCACAGAGTGGGTCCAGCATCATTGCATGGATGGCGGCCTCCTTGCTGCGCTCTATGATCGCCTTTGATGCCAAGTCAAACATGGCCTGGTTTGAACGACAGATAGCGGCCATCTGCGGCGGGAGATTTCCAAACACCGTGGGATGAATGCCGCTCCCATCCACCAGGCAAGCGACTTCGACGCAGCCATCATGTAACAGGTTTCCGACCAGCGGTCCGACCCCATCACTCACGTTCATCACATTGCCGTGGAAAACAAACGGACTGTTCTTCTCAATGGCTTCGATGATCCATGAACCATATTCCCACGAACGGTCCATCGCTAACGTGTCTTCGCCACTCAACAGGCGCTCTCGCTCCTTGTCGGCGTTCGCACGCCAAGTGGGCCAATTGCTCGCATAGAAGCGTGATCCGCCACAGTAACGCAACCGCAGCAGATCGCGCCCGGCGTCGCTCTTTCGGTAATAGGGTAGATACTCGGAAAGATGCCCGGAGGACTCCGTGATAAACGCGCCAAATTGCACGCACATATCCTTCCGAACAAGATCTCCCTGCGTATACTCAGCCTCCACACCATGACCGGCAGCATCATGTCGGGCCACCCCGGCGGCGGCCTCCTCTAGCCCCTCTTTGACAGCCTTACTGAACTTCTCGTAAAGCACCTCTTTGTAGAGATCGCGGCCCTTGTGCTTCAGAGAGGTCATCCATGCCAGGTGATTGATCCCTGCGCACTGCCACTCCATCTCCTCGTAAGGAACATCCGCCTCCTTTGCCATATAGTGCGACGTGCCTTGCACCGAATGGCAGAGCCCTACAATCCGCACCTCCGGCACGGCGCGTGCCGCCGTCATGCAAAGAATGTTCATCGGATTGGTGTAGTTCAACACAAGAGCTCGGGGACACAACTCGCGCACATCCCGCAGAATATCCAGCAAGACGGGCCCAGTACGCAAAGCCTTGAAGAGCCCGCCCGGGCCAATTGTGTCGCCGATACACTGATCCACGCCATACTTGAGAGGAATGTCGTTATCGGCCGCAACGCTCTCAAGTCCGGAGACTTCGATGCTGTTGATCACATAGTCCGCGCCCGGCAGCATCTCGCGACGCTCGGTGCTGGACTTCACCGTCCATCCCTCATCGCGCCCCGCCTGAACAAGAACCTTCTCAAGCAGCTTATGCATGGCAGAGAGGCGATCTTCATCAATATCCACCAAACGGCACTCACCGCGGTCCGCCGTGCTGATCATTAGAATATCGCGAAACACACGCGGACAAAACCCCGAGCCCGCCCCCATGAACGTCACATTCAGCGGCCGTTTCACAACGCCGGGAAGTCCGAGCTCCGAATCCGCGGCTTTACTGTGGGAAGCATGCCCTCTCAGGGCCTCATCAATTCCGGCTGCAATGGATTCTTCTTCTGCCATGACATCTCTCCTTGGAATCAGCATTGATGTATTTGTGATCTAAGGATATCATTACACGCAGACTTCATGGGATACAACAGAGTCTATGTGATACCAGATGGACATTATGTGACATCATGACTACTCTCATCCATTCTGCTGAAACGGAGTGTATCTGGCGCGTGCTGCACTTCGGGCATGACCGCATCCCGCCGGGTACCCACTACTGGTGGTCTAACAAGAACCGCCAGCCATCCGGCACCGTGGTCTTCCAGCTCACCGTTGCTGGTGAACTGCTGTACGAAAGCCCCGATGGCGTGCAGCGCGCTCCCGTTGGCCATGCCCTACTCCACGCCTATGATGAGCCAACCGCCTATGGCACGGCCCGTGATACCAGCGATGAATACCGGTCTACGTTCATCACGTTTCGCGGCGAAGGAGTACAACAGCACTGGGATTCAATACGGCGCGAACACGGTGCCATTCTGAACATCCCCACAAACGGCGAGATTCACACTCAACTACAGCAACTCCTTGATGCCGCCCGCCCGCGGCTCTCGGCCGACCCCACCACGATTGGCTCTATGGTCTACAGCTTCATCATGACTCTGTTCCGTCATGCGCGTGCGTCCAAGACAGATGAGATGCGCCCCGTTGACCGTGCACTCAGCGAGATCCTCAGCAACACGGCCTATAACCTCTCGCTGAAGGAGCTAGCGGTTCGCCACCGAGTCTCACGTGAACACCTGTCGCGCGTGTTTCACGAAAGAACAGGGAAGACGGCGGCGGCCTACATGGCCGAGGCCCGCCTACAACGGGCGCTATGGTTGCTGAAAAACAGCAACGCCACCATCACTAGTATAGCCCGTCAATCGGGCTATGCCTCCCCGCACACCCTCGCCCGCCAGGTCCGCGCCGCCACCGGTCACGCTCCCTCCGCCCTGCGCAGCGAAACAACAAACCCTCAGCTTCGAGTCTGAATCTTGCACCACCACCCCAGCAATGCTAGTGTTCCTCCCCTATTACCTATAACTACTGACAAATTGCTAGCGACCAATGACCAATAGCCAAATACAACTTGCGCACGGTGGCGGTGGGCGGCTCACTCGGGAGCTGATCGATACCGAGATCGTCTCTCGCTTTGGCGACGGACCACTCAAAGGGCTACCGGATGGTGCCTTGCTTCCAATCAACACCGATCAGATCGTCTTCACAACCGACAGTTTCGTCGTGCAACCAATCGAATTCCCCGGCGGCAACATTGGTAGCCTCGCAATCCATGGTACCGTTAACGACATCGCCGTTTCTGGTGGGCGACCGAAATGGCTTTCACTGGCCATGATTCTCGAGGAGGGGCTTCCGCTCGATACGCTGCGGCGTGTGCTGGACGAAGCCCGGGATGCCGCCAAGGCGTGTGGCGTCCAGATTGCTACAGGCGACACGAAGGTGGTTTCCCGCGGCCAGTGCGATGGCATCTACATGAATACCGCCGGTATCGGTGAGAAGCTCCCCGAGTTCTCGCTCAGCCCTGACTCCATTCGCAACGGCGACCGCATCCTTGTGAATGGCTGCCTGGGTGATCACGGTCTCGCCGTCATGGCTGCACGTGAGACGATCCACATTCAAGGCGGCCCCGAGAGCGACAGTGCGCCAGTGCACACACTCGTGCAAGCTGCCCTACCCTATGCCGACCAGGTCCGCTTCATGCGCGACCCGACCCGGGGCGGGGCTGCCGCCGTACTCAACGAGCTCGTCGAGAACCGCGACTTTGGCATGACCCTGCACGAGAACGACGTGCCATTCTCACGTGGCGCCAGCGGAATCTGCGAGATGCTCGGGCTCGATCCCCTGCATGTGGCATCCGAGGGCCGCCTGATCGCCATCTGTTCAGCCGATGTTGCGGATGACATCCTGGCCGCCTGGCGCAAAGACCCGCACGGCACCGGATCAGCCTGCATTGGCGAAGTCACGTCTGAAAGCGGCCGGGTGATCATGGAGACCATAACCGGCGGCAAACGCCTTGTTGATCTACCACGCGGCGAGCTGCTCCCGAGGATCTGCTAATGCACGAACTTTCAATTGCTCAAGCGCTGGTCACGCAAATCGAGGAAGCCTCGCGCGAGAACGGCAGTGGGAGTGTTATTGCTGCGCGCATTGTCGTGGGAGGGCTTTCCGGTGTTGACGCCGATGCCCTCCGTTTCGCTTTCCCCATCGCGACTGAGGGCACCTCCCTTGCGGACACCCGTCTCGATATTGAGGAAGACCCGGCGATCATTGCCTGCAACAGCTGCGGTGCCCGCACCACCCCAGATTTTCCACTGCCCCTCTGCAATGCCTGCGACTCCGTCGATGTCACCATCGAAGGCGGCCAGCACCTGACGCTCGCCTCGATTGAAATGGCGCAGTAGAAGCCGGTCCCGCTTGTCGGAAGCAGGCGACTCCGCTATGGTGAACCCCATGGACTTTCACGAGCATTATATGCAGATGGCGCTGCGCGAGGCGCAGACCGCTATGGAAGATAATGAAGTGCCAACCGGATGCGTCATTGTTCAGCATGCGGAGGGCGATGACAGCGGACGAGGGCGGATCATTGGACGCGCGCACAACCAGGTAGAGCGCCTCAAGGACCCAACCGCTCATGCCGAGATGATCGCCATCACGCAGGCCGCTTCGGCCTCTGGCGACTGGCGGCTGACCAACACCACACTCTATGTCACGAAGGAGCCTTGTGCAATGTGTGCAGGGGCAATCGTTCTGGCGCGGGTTCCAACGGTAGTCTTTGGTGTCTCCGACCCAAAACGGGGTGGGCTTTCCGTTTTCAATATCGTTCAGCACCCCGACCTGATTCACCGTTGTGAGGTCGTGGCGGGTGTACTGGAGGTAGAGAGCCTCGGGATGCTCCAGGCCTTTTTCCGGGCCAAGCGGGAAGCCAACAAGACTCAATGACGTGCGGTCTTGCTCGCACGATCAAGCAGCTCTTTCTCAGGCCCGCTCAGGCTATTGATGCCATGACGGCCGACCTTGTCGAGCACCTGGTCCACCTCGGCCCAATTCACAGGCGTTTCATCACCTGAAACAACGGTGTAACGCCGGCGGCGATACCAAGCCTTGAGACTCGAGAGGGACCACCCCGAAGCTGTTTGACCATAGCCTGCCAGGCCAGCAAGCCGCTGGCCATAGAGATAGCCTGCAACGCCGCCCGCCAAGTGGGCGGCATGCGCGACCCCACCCCCGCCGACTCGCAACATCATCAGAGAGATCACTCCAAACACGATCGCCAGTGTTCTTGCAGACGCGGTCACGGGAAGCACGAAAAAGAGCAGAAAGGTGAGTTTTCGGTTCGGAAACAGCGCGGCGAAGGCCCCAATAATCCCAAACACAGCACCTGAAGCGCCAACACAGGTTGCACCGGAAGCGCCGCTCAGAAGGAGCCATCCGAGCCCGCCAAAAACGCCGCACCCAACGAAGAGCTTCAGAAAGCGGCGCGAACCCAGGGCATCCTCAAGCTCAGGCCCCAACATGAAGAGCCCGAACATGTTCATAAAAAGATGCATCACACTGCCGTGCAAGAACATGTAGGTTACGAGCTGCCAGACCATGCCATGGCGAATGTCGCCCCACGAGAGACCAAATCGCCGTGCAAGCGGGCCCACGACTTCAGGATGTCGCGCGACCGGGTCCAGAAAGACCTCAAGCACAAACAGGCCAATGCTGACCAGCATTAACTGCTTCACGACCTTGCTGATGGGGCGCTGTGAAAGTCCAAAGCCCTGCATATCGCCCCTTCCCTTTACCGAACCTGGTAGACCAGTCGCTTGGGCTGACCATCTCGCTCGATATCAATAACGACCGCACTCAACTGGTTCTGCACAACCTGTTTGATGAAGAACTCTGCGCGATTACGATTCGTCATCTCCAACGAATTGACCTTCAGGACGATATCCCCCTCCCGCAGGCCAACAGCCTCAAAGAAGTCGCCTTCGCCCTCGACGCCCAAGGTATACCCGCCAATCGAACCTGTGTCCGTGTAGAGCGGTTTGAGCGAGTCAAAGACATGTAGCAGCCGCTCCGGTTCATCGAGCAGTTCTTCGTAGTATTCAAGGAGCGACTCGCGCCTCAGAATCCAACTATCCGGAGCAACGGTTTCTCCAAACCGGGAGGCCGTATTGGCGCTTTTCCCGGCAGAACTGGCAGGATCCCGCGAGACAGTGGGCCGTGCGGCAAAACTCAACCTGAGCTCAGCAACTTCAGTCCCACGCCTCAACAAAACGCGGTCTTCGGAAATGCGGGAAACGGTGACGCCTGCAATCTCATCGCCTTCCGACACAATGGCCTGACGGCCCTCAGCAACAACCCCCAGAACCGCCTTGCGGATGTCCTTCCCGTCGGGACCTGTGAGAAAGAACGTTCCGGCAAAGCGAAACGCTTTGGCGAAGTCGGGCTGCCCCAGCGTTGAATTTGCGCCTGACCTGCGAAAATGGGTCCAGTCCAACGTGGCGACGGCAGGAGGCTCCTGCCATGCAGGCGGTAACACCTCGCCACCAGATGCGGAGGCTTCGATGACCTGGAGGCGGCTGTACAAGAACCCCAGCGAGCCACCCACAAAAAGCACGATGGCGATAGCAGGCACCCGCAGGCGACGTAAGAAATGATAGTAGTGACTGGCGAAGGACATAAGCCGGATTCTGTTATCTCGAACGCTTTCGCATCCAAGACTCGATCATTTATCTAGTGCAATCAACCCGGAACCTCCTCCCGGCCACGCAAGCGCGCCGAGAAACAAGACGGGCAGCCTTTCCAGTTCCCTATTTGATCTTGCTCCAAGCGGGGTTTACCATGCAACCGGCCTTGCGGCCAAGCCCGGTGGTCTCTTACACCACCTTTTCACCCTTACCCTTCTTCGCTAAGGCTACGGAGGGCAAGCCCTCTTTCACCAGACCTCAGAAAGGCGGTATATTCTCTGTGGCACTATCCGTCCCTCGTGCTTCAACACGAAGTCTCCCAGCACTACGCCGGGACGCCCTACCCTGCGGAGTCCGGACTTTCCTCCCCCCTTCGCCAAGGCTAAAGAGGGCAAGCCCCCGTAAACCTGTCGAAAAAAGGCGACCGATCACCTCCGCCAGTCAGCCCCATACTAGTCTAAAGCAATGGGAGACGCGATCTCGAAATCAGCAAGTGCGTCAAAATCGAGGGTCGCGAAGAGGTCCGTCTCGGTTTCTTCCCGGCGAATCTGGACCGCTTCACCATTTTCGCGCAACAGGAGTTCGGCAGAACGGAGCTTTCCATTATAGTTGAACCCCATAGCGTGCCCGTGGGCTCCTGCATCATGGATAACCACGATATCGCCCGGCACCATTTCGGGTAGCTCACGTGCAACGGCAAACTTGTCGTTGTTCTCACAAAGCGAACCGGTCACATCATAGACGTGATCGCATGGGGCATTCTCTTTCCCGAGTACCGTTATATGGTGATAGGCACCATACATGCCCGGGCGCATCAGGTTCGTCATGCAGGCATCCAGGCCGACGTAGTCCTTGTACGTGTGCTTCAAGTGTCGCACGGTCGACACAAGATAGCCATAGGGCCCCGTGACCATTCGACCACATTCCAGGTAGAGCTTCAGGGGATCCAGATTGCCTGCCTTGATAATGGAGTCGTAGCGCTCCTTAATGCCGGCACTGACCCACTCAAGGTCAACAGCGGTCTCATCGGGGCGATACGGAATCCCGATGCCTCCTCCAAGATTCGCAAACTCGAAACGAATACCCAGCTCGTTCGAGATCTCAACAATCAGCTCAAAGAGAAGTTGTGCCGTCTCAACGAAATACTCACCGTTCAGCTCGTTCGAAGCCACCATCGTGTGAATACCAAACCGCTTTACCCCTCGGTCGCGAGCAATTCGGTATCCCTCAATGAGCTGTTCCCGCGTGAAACCGTATTTGGCATCCTCAGGATGGCCGATAATGGCATTCCCCTCTTTCAGGGCTCCCGGGTTATAGCGATAACAGATCAGCTCCGGCAGCCCGACGAGCCCATCCACATAGTCAATGTGTGAGATATCGTCCAGGTTCATGATGGCACCCAGAGCCTTCGCGCGCTCGTACTCAGCGGCAGGAGTGTCATTCGACGTGAACATGATGCCCTCCCCCACAACGCCAACTTGTTCAGCCAGCGTCAGCTCGGGCCCGGAGCTACAGTCGGCCCCGAATCCCTCGGCAGCCAAGAGCTTCATGATGTATGGGTTTGGCGTCGCCTTGACGGCGAAGTACTCCCGAAATCCCTCATTCCAGGCAAAGGCGGCCTTCAAGCGACGCGCATTGGCAAGAATGGCCCGTTCATCGTAGATGTGGAACGGCGTGGGAGCGCTGCAAATGATCGACTCGATCTCTGCTTTGCTGAAGGGTAGCGGCATATTCGACATGGTCTGTCTCTCTCTTCTAGAACTCAACAATTCCGTTTTCTCGCATGCTGACGTAGGCTCGATCCCCCGGCATGCCGGACTTTCCAATGATCACATGATCAAGAACCTTAATATCAACGATGTTCCCAGCAGCCACAAGCTGTTTTGTAATGCGAAGGTCCTCAGCAGATGGGGTTGGATCCCCGGAAGGATGGTTGTGTGCCAGTACAACGGCTGCTGCTGCGGACCGAATGGCCTCGCGAAACACCTCTCGCGGGTGAACCAGACTCGCATCCAGCAATCCCGAGCTGACATCAACAGGCTGACACTTCAGAGCGTTCTTGGCGTCCAGAACCAAGGCCCAGAACACCTCATGATCCAGCGAGCGAACGCGATCCGCCAAAACACGCAAAACATCGTCCGGAGTTCGGATCTTGCTCGCCCTTGGAACCAGCTCCGAATTGAGCCGCTTTCCGATCTCAAGAGCCGCCTTGATGATCTGAGCCTTTCCACGCCCGATGCCACGAAGCTGCGCCAACTCCTCTACCGAGGCCGACGATAGATTCGTCAGGTTGCCGTAACGCTTCATCAACCCGCGTGCCATATCGACAACATTCAGCCCTGTAGTACCGGTCCGCAGGAGCAGGGACAGCAAGACATCGTCTGCAACGTTCTCAACCCCTACCCGCTCGACCTCTTCGCGCGGGCGGATCCGTTCAGGCATCTCGTGCACAGTCCAGCCACTGGCCGCCGATTCGTAAGTCGTATCGGCCAGCGACTCCTTATCGTCTGGATTCGCCTCTGATCGCTGTTGGCCCATGTTCTCTCCACTGTTGCCCGACTTTGTCGGCCAAATCGGCAAGGCTTCTCTCCCGCGTCACCTCCACCCAAATGACGTCCGCCTGGTGTCGAAACCAGGTTCGCTGACGCTTCGCGAGCCGACGCGTGCGAACGATGGTTCGCTCGATCGCCTGAGCCTGCGTGAGACGCCCTTCAACAAGATCCATCGCCTCTGCATATCCGATTGCTTGACGCGCGGTCTTCGATAGCGGCTTCCCCGCGGCAAGCAGTTGTTCCACCTCGTCAAGCAAGCCCTGATCGTACATCGTATGCACACGCTGTGCAATACGCTCATTGAGCAATTCAGGATCTATGGAAAGCCCCACCACAGTCGCAGGCACGGCCTCCTCCGGCCGATCGACCCGAGGCTGCGGCGCATCAACCGTCTCAAGTGCCCGTATAAGGCGACGCGGGTTCTGCTTGTCCGCAAGGGACTCAAAAACGTCCGGGGCGACCTCACGCAGTGCACGCTGGAGAGCTCCGATCCCCTCCTCCGCCAAACGCCGCTGCCAACGTTCACGTAGAGCGGGATCCGCACCCGGTCTATCAACCAAACCATGCGTTAGTGCTTTGACATAGAGACCGGTTCCTCCAGTCACAATCGCGTAAGGGGGGGCAGGAACACGCTTGAGGGCGTCAAGCGCATGACGCCGGTACTCCCATGCGCTGAAAGTGACGTCAGGATCAACAAGATCGACTCCGAAGTAGGGAACCGCTCCGCGCTCGTCAACCGTGGGCTTGGCCGTCCCAATATCCATACCCCGATAGATGAGCATCGAATCAGCAGAGAGGATTGGTGCCCCCTGTTGTTCAGCCAATAACTGCGCTACGGCACTTTTCCCGACACCAGTCGGTCCGACGAGAAAATGGGCGGCCAGGCTCACGGCTCACCCTCTCCGGGCGTGAGGCCCTTCCGCGCATGGATGATCTGTACAACAACATAGAGCCCAACGCCGACACAGATTGCTGAATCTGCAATATTGAAAGCTGGGAAATGGTGGTCGCGCCAGTAGAAATCCAGAAAATCGACAACGTACTGCAGACGAACGCGGTCAATCAGATTTCCTACGATGCCGCCCACGATCACGCCCAGACAGAGACGCTCAATCCAAGAGTCACCCAGGAATGAACGACGAAACACGACGAGCACGGCAAGCATAATGATAGACAGGAAGGCGAGCCAGAGATGGCCGCCGGCAAACATGCCCCAAGCGGCTCCCGTATTGTGAATGCGCCGAAGGTCAAAAAGGCCCGGAATGATGGGGAGGGCCTCATGCAGAAAGAAGTTCCGCAGAACAAGGAACTTCGTGAATTGATCAAAAAGAACAATGGCGGACGCTATGGATAACGAGAACATGGTCTAGAAAAAGCGACGCTGCTGATATCCACCGTTCTTCTCGGAAACCGATTTGCACGACACGCAACGGCGAGCAAACGGGAGCGCCTTGAGTCGAGCTGAACTGATGATACATCCGCAATCCTCACAGACGGCGTACTCGCCATCAGCTATACGCTGCAGCGCTTCATCAATCTCGAAAATAGCATCGCCCTCATTCGCTGCGAGCTTAAGCGCGAGCTGTCGCTCGAAAGCATCAGAACCGTCCTCTTCAGCGTTCACCTCATCCGCACGTGTGAGCGATGTTCCACGCAAGAATGCAATCTGCCGACTGAGCTCATCGCGAATCCGCAACAGAGACTCTTCGTACTTCTTGGCCTGTGCCTTTGTGAGCTTCTTGGCTCCGGTTGGCCGCTTCTTGATCAGAGGGGGACGTTTGCGAGCATCACTCTTTGCTCTGGCCGCCGCTTTCCTAGCCGCATTTCCTTTAGCCAGCTCACTGGGAGATGCAGACTTGGATAATGGTGTGCGAACGGCCTTCTTCTTCCGTGCCTTCAAGACCGTGGGGGCCATTGGTTTCGCTGCAGGCTTCTTCGTGGCTGACTTCTTGGCCACGGGCTTCTTTGTCGCTGGCTTCTTGACAGCCGCTTTCTTAGCAGCAGGTTTCTTCGTAACAGCCTTCTTAGCAGCAGGTTTCTTCACCGCTGGCTTCTTTGCAGCAACCTTCTTCACCGCAGGCTTCTTTGCAGCCGCTTTCTTGACAGCGGACCTCTTTGCAGCAACCTTCTTCGCAACAGGCTTCTTCGCGACGCGCTTTTTAGCCACAGGCTTCTTGGCAGCGGCTTTCTTCGTAGCAGCCTTCTTAGCAGCAGATTTCTTGGTGGCCGCCTTCTTCACAGCGACCTTCTTGCTGGCAACCTTCTTAGCAACAGGCTTCTTTGCCGTGGGCTTCTTGGCGGAAGGCTTCTTCGCAGCAGACTTCTTTGCGATTTTGGCCGCACTACTTCGCTTCACAGCTGCCTTGGCTGCTGATTTGCGTGCCGGAACAGTCTTTTTCGCCGCTTTGGATGCTTTTGGCGCGGCTTTCTTTTTTGCTGCCATATTGAGTACCCTCTGACCATAAACCAGTGCTAAAAGTCGGGAAAATTAACACGGAGTAGGGGGGGTGTCAATATCGGGAAATCCCTTATGCCCCCCCTCCCTGGGTCATTCAGTTCTCCGCAACCCTCTGAATGATTCAACATCCAACAGCCAAAAAGGAACTCCCAACTCCCAAGTGCGCGACCGGAAAGCCCTTCGGCCTCCTATTCACACTTCTCGCTCTCCTTGGATGTTGGACATTGGTTGTTGGATGTTGGATGTTCAGATCAAAGAGGTCCTGATTGCTTCATAAGTCGCTGAGATTGAGAATCTTGTCTTGATAGAGCAAATGCTCCCCCTCCAAAGACCGCAAACCTAGCCAGCGAGCCAGCCCATTACCGCTTCGCTAAGGCCTTCTACACGAATGATCTCACAGACGTCATCCCCACTGTTCCCCGGCAGGGCGACGGAATCGCCAACACCGTGCCCATCCAGCAGTTGTGCAAGACGGCTGAGGCTTGAGATAATCCTGAGGTCCTCGTCGCGATCCCACTCTCCCAGAATGCAGTAGCAATCCTCACCTCCATCGGTCCGTCGAATGCTGACCGTCGTCCCCATTCCGGAGACGTCTTCCGAACATCCGGCGAAATCTGTGCCCTTGACGGATTTCAGGTCGCTTTCAAGCTCGTCCTGACGACGGTGGAGGATACGCTGATGCTCTTTGGCGTACTTGAATTCTGCATTCTCACGTAGGTCGCCATAGCTTCTGGCCACTGCGATTTCCTGGCTGTTCGCCGGAATCTCCACTTCAACAAGGGTCTTGAGTTGCGCCTGTCGCTCACGGTAACTGCGCCATGAAGTCATTCGAGCGCGAGGCTTCACCGCCGCTGGGGTTGCAAGATTCACGGCCTCGTGCAACTCAGGATAAGTCTTGATGATTCCGGCAATGACGGAACGACGGCCAGCTTCATCCCATCCACGACAGTTCTGAACGTTTGCGAGCAGAACCACACGCTGTTCGTGACTCAAGGGGTGGATGCGTTCGGCAAACCACATCCCCGACTCGAAAAGCGCCCGAAGCTGATGCTGAGCCCGAAGTTGATCACCCGCTTCCGGCCACTCGATCGCCTCAAGCCCCTGGCGCAGCAGTTCTGCGGGATCATCCGTCAGCCATCCGGAAGCCATTTCCAGATTCCGGAACGTCCACAGCAAAAGCGACGGCGTCGCTTTACGGGCTGCAAGAATTCCTGCAACAAAGTCGATGATAGCCTGCTCATGACCTGCCTGTTGAATGCGTGAAATGGACTCGGCAATGACGGAGATCGAGAGTTTGGGAAGCAGCGGGACGAGACGCTCGGACATCAGGTCGGGAAGCGTTGTTGCACAGTGTTCAAGCAGACCACTCATTGCGCGAACCGGAAGCTTAGAGAGCGCAGCGAAGAGCGTGTCAGGCACGAGCAACGCTTTCAGCGCCTCCATCACGTCCGTCTTTCGCTCCCCAAGAGTGCCATCCTCGCTGACCACGCCGCAGCGAATGGCCATCAGGAGGGCCCGGGCGACCAGGTCAGGATACTTGCCCTCTCCCCCCCAAATGGCAAAGGCAAGACGATCTGCCAACACAGCTCCATTCTCGGGACTCAGGGACTTGAATGCACCACCGGCCTCAAGCGCATCCGCCTTGGAGATGATGCTCTCTGGGTCACGCTGTTCTGCTAGTTCAGAGAACTGCGATTGCAGATGTTCATCAGGAGAGCCCAGCAGCGTAATCTCTTCTGCACGGCGAGTTGGGACATGGACCAACGGGTCGCTCTTGAGGGCTCTGCGGGCGGCTTCCCAGAATGGTTTCCAGGCCGATTCGGGCATGACGGCGTCAACCAACCGGTCTTTCAGGTCCAAGGCGCTGGTTGGTCCGTAGCTGCGCAGCGTAATGCGCGCCACTTCGGCAGGATCTTCTTTGAGCATCGCCTGAAGCTCGTCGGGGGTCTGGTGCAACCGCGCCAGCAGGTGATCGTCACTGATCAACTCGAGCGTTTCCGCGGCATAGGCCATTGACATTTCATGCGCTGGTTTGCCGGCGAAATCAATCGTGACGCGCTCATAGAAATCGTCGACGCGGCGGACGGTTCCAAACCCCCACGTCTTCTCATGGCAGAGCCGCCCTTTCGCCAGGCGGGAAAGAACTCCCAGTCGCCGGAGCGATTCGGCAGGCGCCACATTGCCGTCAAACCCAACATTTTTCACGAAGGCCTTGCCTAGACGCGACGTGAATGCCGCCTTAGCGGCGCTACGGGCCATGCGTTGGAATGCAGGTGATCCACCGCTCCACGCACACCGAAGCTCCAGGAGCCGTAGAGCAGAAGCACTGTCTTCTTTCAGCGCGAGGGCATCCTGCAGTAGCTCAGCCCAACTCTCTACCTGATCGCCGACATCCGAATTCCCGAGATCTTCCAGCATACTGAGCATCTTCTCAGTGGGCATCGGATCGCTGTCAATTGCCGACAGGAACCACTCTTCAATCTGTCCGTTCGTCTTGCCCTGCAGTTCTTCAGGTAGTGTCATCTGGCCCTCCATTCAATTATCAAAAAAAGCGCGCACTGAATCGCGAACGCTTTACGGATCACTTGTGAACCGGTACTTTTACCACGTGTCATGAACCAAAGAAAGGCAAGATGGAACCTATTACCTACAAAGTACGCCGCGCGGAAGATCAGTCACCGCTTCTGGAGTTCGTCGCCCGTCACCTCTCCATCTCCAAGCGGGCAGCCAAGGCAATCCTGGATCTGCGCAACATCTCCGTGAATGGCCAGCGGGTCTGGATGGCGCGACACGCGCTGTCGGTCGGCGACGAAGTCAAGGTACTGGTGCCCCCAGCGCGCGTCCAACCCGGGAAACGTGAGAAGATCGCCATTCTTTACCGCGACAGCGACTACGTCATAGCGAATAAACCCTCCGGCATTCTCAGCTGCGGCAAGAGCAGTAGTCTGGAGGCGATTCTGCGACGGCAGCTCAAAGCCCCCGATCTCCAAGCCGTTCACCGCTTGGACCGGGAGACGTCCGGATGCCTAATGTTCGCGTTCTCTGAAGCGGCGAAGGAGCGCATGGTTGAGTGTTTCCGCGCGAAGGCCATTACCAAGGTCTACCACGCCATCGTTCATGAACATATGGAACGCGGGGTGCGGAAGATCACGAAGCCGCTCGGTGGCCAAACTGCGATCTCAAACGTACGCGTGCTGGATTCAGATCGAAAGGCAAGTCATGTTGCTGTGAGCATTGAGACGGGACGGACGCACCAGATTCGAATTCATCTAGCCTCAGCCAAACACCCTGTTTTGGGCGATCGCAAGTACGCGGGGGGCATCCATCTTGAAAATACGCTGGCGGAAATCCCACGCCAGATGCTCCATGCCTACGAGCTCCGCTTCAAACATCCGGTGACCGATGTGAGCATCAAAGCGAGAGCACCCCTGCCCGGCGATTTCAGAGACTGCCTGAAAACCTACAGGCTGACGTAGAGCGAGACACAGCGGTCGTGCAGAGCACACCTGCGGAGAGGGGGCAGTGTAGCAAAAGGCGCGTAACGCTCAGTTACGGTGACGGTAGGTAATCCGGCCTTTGGTCAGATCATAAGGCGAGATCTGCAAGGTAACGCGGTCACCTGCGGTGATACGGATAAAGTGCTTCCGCATCTTCCCGGATATGTGCGCGAGAACTTCGTGGTCATTCTCCAACTTGACACGATACATCGTGGCAGGCAGGACCTTCATGACCGTTCCCTCGAGTTCAATATAGTCATCTTTGGGCATCTAACAGTACTCCTGTGGACAGAAACGACAAACGTACAGCGCACCACTCAAACATGCAAGACCTTTAAGAAAATTCGAAATTGGGAAATCCGGAAAGCTGAAATGGCGCTACAAAACGCCCTTCACGTGCTCAACAACGAACTCAACGACGCCTGCGATGTCCATCTGCGTGGAATCGACGATCGTGGCATCATCAGCAACCGATAGCGGAGCCGTCATGCGCCGGCTGTCGATGGTATCCCGACGATTCAATGAGGCATGCACATCGCCCACCGACATGTCGGTCTCAACATCGGCCATCTCAGCGTGCCTACGGCGTGCCCGCTCTTCGGGTGAGGCATCAAGATAGAATTTGTGACGCGAGGCGGGAAAAACCGCGGTGCCAATATCCCGCCCCTCCATCACCAGATTTCCGAGCAACAGCATATCGTGGAGCCATTGCGTGACGCGCGCGCGCACCGTTGGGTCTGCTGCAACGGGGCTGACGTTGCGATTGATTCGCTCCGCACGCAGCTCACGGTCCAGCACAACCCCATCAAGACGAAAGCGAACGGCGCCCTCACACACGAAAAACTCGGGAGCCGTCGTCGCCGACAGATCCGCTAAGGCTTCGCTGCTCTGGACATCGATGCCATCCTTGAGCGCCTTCCAGGCCACCGCCCGGTAGAGTGAGCCGGAATCAACATACAACCACCCCAGCGCATCCGCCACACGCCGCGCCACGGTGGACTTGCCGGACGCGGACGGCCCATCAATCGCAACAACCTTATTTGTCATGTTCTGCAATCTTTCCCATATCATCCCAGAACTCGGGATACGACGTTGCCACGCAGGCAACATTATCAATCTGAACAGGCCTATCTGCGTACAGCCCCAGAACAGCCATGGCCATCGCAATGCGATGATCACCGTAGCTCTTTACCGCAACGCCCCCGGCAACACGACCTCCGGTCACGTGCATTCCATCATCTGTCTCATCAACCGCCACACCAACGGCGGAAAGGTTCGTCACCATCGTCGCAATGCGATCGGACTCCTTTACACGCAACTCCGCCGCATCCCGAATCACCGTCACGCCTTCAGCGAGTGCCCCCGCAACGCCGACCAACGGCAATTCATCGATCAAATTTGGAATCTCATCCCCCCCGACTTCGGTCCCATGCAGCCGCGCACCACGCACCACGATAGATCCCGTCGGTTCCCAGGCAGAAGCATCCACGTGGCACTCAATACTTGCACCCATCCGGCGAAGCACGTCAAGCAAAGCCGTTCGGCGTGGGTTCAGCCCAACACCCTCAATGATGACCTCACATCCCTCGGAGGCGGCCGCAGCCGTGATCCAGAATGCCGCAGACGAGAAATCCCCGGGGACATGCCAGACACCACTCTTGAGGACGGGCCCCGAAAGCCCATCGCGGCGGAGGGAGATCGAAAGGCCATCGACGGAGAGGTCTGCCCCCATCGCCATGAGCATCCGCTCGGTATGGTCCCGAGTCGCGCGCGGTTCGACGACCACCGTTTCACCGTGTGCAGCCAACCCCGCTAGAAGAACTGCCGACTTCACCTGGGCTGAGGCCATCGGCAGGGCGTAACGGATGGGGTTCACGACACCGCCCTCGATGCGGATGGGGGCACACCCCCCTTCCCCAAGCAGCTCAATGTGGGCACCCATTGCCTCAAGTGGCTTCTGAATTCTGCCCATTGGGCGCGATTGGAGGGAGACATCACCAACCATCTCAACTTCAAAGGGCTGACCGGCTAGCAACCCGGCCAGCAAACGAATGCCAGTACCGGAATTGCCAAGATCGAGAGCCGCCTGCGGGGCATGAAGCGTACCGCCAGTGCCTTCGATCGTGATCAGACCATCCTCTTGACGGACCATAGCCCCCAGCGCTGCCATCGCACTGAGTGTATTGAGGCAGTCTTCGCTACACAAGAAACCAGACACCTCCGATGTCCCAGATGCAATGGCGGAGAGCATCGCCACACGGTGCGAGATGCTCTTGTCTCCCGGCACACGCAACCGCCCCCCAATGGCGCTCGCCGAGGCGATTACTTTGGATGTCACTGAATTCACTCTTCCTCTCACCTTCCAACTTCCACTTCGACAACGTCCGACACGGCGCTCTTGCCTTACAGGAATCTAGCCCAGTTTGCGTCGCTTCTGGCGGCTCGCCTCAAGAAACGCACGAATGCCCTCCATGTCGCCACGATCCAATTGCTTCTTTAAGGAATCAAGCTCCTGTGCAAACCGATCAACTTCATGCCGAATGGCACCCAGATTGGTCTTCACAATATCGTGCCACACCTGCTCTGAGCCCTCCGCCACGCGCGTCGTGTCGCGAAAGCCAGGACCACAGTAGGGCACGAGGTCCTGGTCGTCACGATCAATGGAGGCCACCAACGCCGCCGCCGCAAGATGGGGCAGATGGCTCGTACGCGCAATCACAGCGTCGTGCTCCTCGGGGCTCAACACGGACACCTCGGCACCTACCCCAGCCCAGAGCCCTGTAAGGCGCTCAAGCACAGACTCCGTTTCTCCCTCCGCAGGAGTCACAATGACACGCGCGCTTTCATACAAATCCGCCCGAGCGACATCAAGTCCCGTCTTCTCGGAACCGGCCATCGGGTGGCTTCCAACAAATGTTGCCGGACTCCCCGATAGAATTGCCCCCAGCTCGTGAGCCAGGAACGCCTTCGTGCTCCCGACATCCGTAACGATGCTGCCGACGGCCAGGCGGTCGCGTAGACTTCGCACCAAGTCAGGCATCGTCAACACCGGCGTACACACTACCACAAAATCAGCGCCCTCAACGGCATCACCCGGCGTATCATACGCGGCATCAACCACTCCGCGCGCGAGCGCATCGCGACGGCTTTCCTCACGGCGGGCATAGCCCGTCACACGATCGACCACGCCGCGCGCTTTGGCGGCCAGACCCAGAGACCCACCCATGAGTCCCAATCCAATGATGGCTAGCGACGTCGACATAGGTCAGGTTCTCGCCTCCAGAACACTCTTCAGCGCCTCAATGCAACACATGTTCTCCGCATGCGTGCCCACCGTAATTCGAATATAGTCGGGCAACCCGTAACCATCCATGGGGCGTACAATGACGCCACGCTTCTGAAGCGCCTCGAAGCAACACCGCCCCTCCCCCACCTTCACGAGGATGAAATTGGCCGCCGAGGGGACATAAGAGAGGCCCATCGCACCGAACGCGCTGCCCAGCTCTTTCAGTCCGTCTACGACTAATGCCCGCGTGCGAGCCACATGTTCGTCATCCCGAAGCGCGGCTTCTGCTGCGATCAGCGCCATCGCACTCACATTGAAGGGTTGCCGGACGCGATTGAGCAATGCGATGCACTCGGCTGGAGCAACCGCATAGCCCACGCGGAGGCCTGCCAGCCCATAGGTCTTGGAGAATGTACGCAATGCAATGACATTGCGACCTTCACGAACGTAGTCCAGGGTTGCCGGCTGCTGCACCTCTGGTAGCAACTCAACGTACGCTTCATCATAACAGACAACCACATGGTCAGGGACCCGCGCCATGAAACTGTTAATGGCATCGCGCGAAACGATGGTTCCGGTAGGATTGTTCGGATTTGCCACGAAAACCACCCGTGTCTCTGGCCGAATCGCCTCAAGCATGGCATCAAGATCATGGACAAACGCGGCCATCGGAACCGTGACAACCGGTGCCTTGAACATCGCAGCAATGAGCTTGTAGGCAATGAACGCGCGATCAGCCATGACGATGCCGGCATGGGGCCCCATGAAGACATGCCCAATAAACTCAATCAACTCGTTGCTGCCATTCCCAATCAGCAGTTGCTCCGGTTTGACCTGGAGTTTCTCAGCTAATGCCTGCTTGAGGTGAAACGCTCCGCCATCAGGGTAGAGGTGCATGTTGGCAGCATTGCTTACGATCGCCTCCATAGCCAACGGGGATGGCCCTAGCGCATTCTCATTGGAGGCCAGTTTTGTAACCTCCGCGGGGTCCCCAAAGCCCAACTCCCGCGCAACGTCCTCAATAGGACGCCCCGGCTCATAGGTAGGCAGCTCACCCACCCCCGAGTTTGCAAGCGATTCAAATGACATCTCTGGATGTTCCCCTCGGCGTGCTGATGCACACCTAATTCAAAACTCACCCGTCTTCGCGTTCGGTATCCGCCTCTTCCGAGCCCGCATCCGATGCTTCCGAAACCTCGGGTTCGGAATCCTGTTCTGGCTCCGCATCGTCAGAACCCGCCGCCTCGGGCGGTGAATCGAACGGCAGTTCCATCGTATCCTCATCGGGAAGTCGCTCGCCTTCGGCCGGCACACGAGCCGCGGCATCTGCCTTCTTCAGCTCCTGCCGTGACAACACCGTAGGCGCCATACGATCCAAATCCTTGAGATTTTTCAGTCCAAAGTGCTCAAGAAACATGTGCGTGGTACCATAGAGGAACGGCCGCCCCGGGAGCTCACTTCGGCCTACGATACGGACGAGCTGCATCTCCATCAACGCCTTGATAATGTGAGCAACGCTGACCCCGCGTACCGATTCGATGTCTGCTTTGGAAATGGGCTGACGGTAGGCAATAATCGCCATGGTCTCCAACGCGGGATGGGACAAGCGATGGGGTTTTGCTTTGAGCAAGTGCTTGAGCCAGCGTCCGCAGACGGCATCACTCTGGAGGCGATAGCCACCCGCAGTCTCACGTAGAGCAAACCCCGTATAATTGCGCTCAAGATCCCGATTCAATTCGTCGAGCGCTTCACGGAGTTGCTTGTTATCGACCTCGGCGTATACCGCAACCGCCTCATCGCTCTCGGAAACCTCGACAATACAGTTACGCAACTCTCGCAAGGTCAACGGTCGATTCGACCCAAAAATGAGAGCACCCAATATCTGTTTCAATCCTGGCAACGCATCAACGTTCGGCATCGCGCCCCCTCCATTGCTGTGCAAATCTGGAGACCTGAAAATGAAAAGCTGAACCCGTGCTGAGTTGAAGGGCGGCGGAGCCATATGCCGCAAGTGCACGTAATCTCAGATTTCCAAGTTTCTGATTTCCAGGTTCTTTCCTATTCCAACACAAACGCCTCCGGGGTGGGATCCGGCTCATCCCCCTCGGACTGCGTGATCACAATCTCACCAAA
The DNA here is from genome assembly GCA_018645275.1 of Verrucomicrobiota bacterium. GTDB lineage: Bacteria > Verrucomicrobiota > Kiritimatiellia > UBA8416 > UBA8416 > JABGOW01. The sequence continues at coordinate 1,517 of JABGOW010000181.1, read as the reverse complement.
ATGGTTATCCTGTTCCGCCTTGACTTGCCGAAGGCGAAGCAGTTCCAGCATCGCCAGGAACGTACAGATGACCTCGTGTCGAGAGGCCATCTTGCTGAACATCTCTGTAAACCGGATGCGTCCCTTCCTGCGAATTGTCTTTAGCACGTGGTCGATCTTGTCAGCAACGGTGTACTGCTCGCCCGCTATCTCCCCGATCGACTCCGGTGGTGCATTCTTAAGGACATCGTTGAATGCAGAGATCAGGTCAAACAGACTGACATCCTGCATCACAAGACTGGGATCATCCGGCTCCAACACCGCGGCACTCTTGCCACCAAAGTCGAACACGTTCTCCTGGTGGAATTCACGTTCCTGGAGCTGGTTGGCAATATCCTTGAATTTCTTGTATTCGACGAGCTGACGAACCAGATCCCAACGCGGATCATCCTCCTCCTCTTCAACTTCGTCCTGATCTTCGATGGGCAGCAGCATGCGGCTCTTGATCATCATCAGCGTGGCCGCCATCACGATGAACTCACCCGCAATGTTCAAGTCCAACATCCGCATGACGTCGAGGTGTTCCATGTACTGAGCCGTGATACGCTCAATCGGGATATCGTAGATATCGACTTCATCGCGTTTGATCAGATAGAGAAGCAGATCGAGCGGTCCCTCAAACACCTCAAGCTCAACCTTGTATTCCTCTTGGACGGGCATAGCTACTCCAGTCCCATCGCCCGCCGGGCCGCCGAAAGCGTCTCGCGTGCTGTGGCGCGGGCTTTCTCGGCTCCCTGCGCAAGTACAGACTCAACATAGTCGAGATCCTGCTCCAGCGCTTCACGTTTTGCGCGGAAGGGCTCAAAGTAGGACGTGATGGCCTGAAGTAGCGCCTTCTTGGCATGCCCGTAACCATAGTTGCCGGCGCGGTACTGCTCCGCCATGGCCGCAAGCTCTGACTCGGAAGCGAAGAGCTTGTAGAGCGCGTAGACATTGCACGTTTCTGGATTCTTGGGATCCTCCAACGGGGTGCTATCGGTGACGATAGACATGACACGCTTCTTTGTCGCTTTCGGTGCCCCAAAAAGCTCGATGTGATTGTTGTAGGACTTCGACATTTTCTGACCGTCAACACCCGGCACAACGGCAACCTCTTCACGGATCGAAGGCTCGGGAATCGTAAACACCTCGCCATACTGGTTGTTGAACTTGATCGCGATGTCGCGCGTCACCTCAACGTGCTGCTTCTGATCTTTCCCCACCGGCACCACGGTCGACTGAACAGAGAGAATGTCGGAAGCCATCAAAACAGGATAGGAGAACAGAGCGTGGCTGGGAGCAATGCCCTTGGCAACCTTGTCTTTATAGGAGTGACAGCGCTCCAGAAGTCCCATAGGCGTCACGATCGAAAGCAACCAGCTCAACTCGACAACTTCGGGCACATCGCTTTGCCGAAAAAATACCGTCTTCTCGGGATCCAGTCCACAGGCCAGGAAGTCCAATGCCACATCAAGTGTATCCTGCCGAAGCTGCTCGGC
>JABGOW010000020.1 GCA_018645275.1 Verrucomicrobiota bacterium | reverse complement strand
CATTTCGATACTCCGCGTCACTCATGATGGTAATGATGCCGCCTTGAACGGTGAAGGCTAGGTTGTTGACCGAAAGCACGACTTCAAGAGCATCGCCCACCGAAACATCATCAAACTTGAGCCTCGTGGTGAGACCAGCAACCCCGTTGCCAATGACAACATTGGGAAGCCCGCCGCGGATACCGAGGAACTCAATAAGCTGAACAACGTCCCAATCCGTAATAGCCTTGAGGTTGACGCGATTGTCTAAGCCCTCAATGCCATAATCCCGGAGCGTCTTCGGGCCGATACGAAGGTTAGCGCTGCTAACGTTCGCTATGCCGGTAACGGGAATGGCATCCTGCGCGACGCTCGTGGAGACCACCGCCGCCACAACTGCCATCAATCCCAGGTAACGTGTGTACTTTGCTAGTTCAAACATGTCTGTCTCATCACAAGTAGCGCATCCTCAACCTGAGGTGATCACTCAATCGTCAGTGTCTCTTCGCCAGACACCAACTTCACCTTGGTCTCGTCGATACTATCGACACGAACCTCCTGCTTGGTCAGGATGATCGTTTGACCGGTCGTGAGAAAATGCATTTTTTTCTCTTTCGTGTCCATCACAATCGCCTCGCGCACAGTCTCCACGTCTCCGGATTCTGTTGTCTGCTGCACTTCGGACGTTCCCATAAATTTCCAATTGTCGCGCACGAGTAGGCGCCAGCCCTTCCATTCCTCGCTGCCAGGGCCAGTTTGCGGGCGATGATACGGCTTAGGGACTTTTCCCAGAATGCGATGGCGAGAGAACATATCAAGCGTATCGCTCAGTGAAGCCATCGCAAGCGTACCGGGGCGAGAGGGAAGGTTCAGCTCCACTTCGGGATAGGCTTTGCCGGGTTCTGGCAGATTGCTGTAGATCTCATAGCCCGATGCGCCCAGAAGGAGAACCACGACCACAACAAGCAGGTGCCTGGCTGTACTGAGCCCGGCAGGGAGGGCGCCGCCCAAGGCAACCCGGGAAACGAGTTGTCCGTCACTCTCGTCCCCAAGCGTGAGCCCCGCAGAACCGGTAGTCGCATCGCCCTGAGGCGCTTCGCCCTTCTGAATCACCTCCAGAAGCTTCTCTTCGGGGGTCAGTTCCTGTTCCTCAGCCATCAGTCAAATCCTCAACGTTGTCCCGCGCTATCTCTTAAGCTACTGCCCAAGAATCATGCGCCCACAACACGCAGCATCCTTGCCGCATCCTGATCCTCAGCGCCCTCTTCATCCAATAGCCCCTTAAAATCGTCAGATGCGATTTCGCTCTCAATCACTCGGTGTACCAATTGCAGGTCCACGAAGCGCTTGTCGTGCATCACCATGTGCTCCAGAGCATTGTGACAGAGCAAGTTCACGCGCCGCGGAAAACCATCCGTATGCTCGCAGATCATGCCCACCGCCTCTGCGGAGAACATAGATTGTGTACCACGATACCCTGCCGCACGCAACCGAGCATCGATCAACTCGCGCACTTCTCCCACCGCCAGTGGTTTAAGCATAACCTTCGCCGAAACACGATCCCAGAAATTCGCCATACGTGTCACGCGTGGAAGCAACTCCATCTGGCCCACGAGTACAACCTGCAAAATCTTGAACTCATTGGTTTCATAGTTGAGGAGAATCCGCAGCACCTCAAACACGAAATCCGGAAGAATCTGAGCTTCGTCAATCAGCAAAACAACAGTTCGATTTCGTTCAACGCCCTGAGTGAACAGATACCGCTCGATCGCCTCCATATAGTCGAGAGATGTCATTCTCCCTGAAGGCAGTGGTACGTGAAAAAGGGCCGCTAGACGAGAAAGAAACTGCTTCTCAGTCCTGAAGTAGGGATTCAGGATCATTCGGAACGTAACGTTCTCATCCTCATTGAGTGCGCGGGAGAGTTTGCGGCTAACGGTTGTCTTTCCCGTGCCAATGTCACCAATCATGACACTCAAACCACGCTTGAGCGCAATGGCGATCTGGAGGCGGCAGAGAGCCGCCCGGTGCCCCGCCGAATTGTGAAAGAAATCAGGATCAGGGCTTGTCGAGAAAGGCTCTCTCTCAAGTCCTAATACTCGATAGTAACTCATACCGATCCTTCTTCCTCGTTTCCTGCAGGCACAGAAATTCCTAATGGGATGATCACAACTTGGCGACTATAAGGAAATCCCCTAGGCTCCGTCAACATCAGATTCTGTCCGACAAGACGGGCGGGGGGCCAACGACAAAGTCACGGTATGCCCCAGGTGCAGCATTCTGACCACTTTCAGCGGCCTTGAGAATGTTGAACAGCTCTCGAGCCGTCACATAGTGAAGACGGCAATTGCGGTCTTCGGCGCAGATCGCCGCCAGTGTCCGATGAAAGGCAACCATACTTGGCCCAAGAAGAGCGGGCTGATTTTCGTCAATGCACCCATGCGTATGGAGCTTGACGACGGTCCATTCAGGTCGACCGGGGACGTGCACACCCACACGCCGCCAGAGCTGCAACCGTTGGGGTGTTGCAGGGCTGGCCCCGGAAAGCTCGCCATTCTCAAGCCGTGGAACACACCCCCACTTTCGGCCTCCCCAGTTCAACGCGAGCGGGCCGGGAATCATCATCACGGCCGATTGCCGCTCGCCGCCTCCCTGCGTAACCGAACTCAGGACCCGGGGCCCCCGCTCGCCTGCTCGAGGGTCCGCTCCGTAGTGAATCGTATTGACGATTCGCGGCTGTGTCGGCGAGGGCGCCGACGGAAAGGTGAGATCGGCATAGCATCCCGTGTCCGATAGAATGGACAATTCGCGTGATACACCGCACCAATCTCCATCCGGCCGACCATTGCAGAGACACCAGTTCCCATGGACAAAAGCATACGCTGGCAATGCAGTTGCTTCACCGGAGCCTGCCGCCCACACGGCATGGTCCTGGCGCCGCCGGCCGAGAAAACCATGCTGTTGCTGATACGTATCACGACATTGCGTCAGCTTTTGCCGAACCCCCTCCTCAGTGTCGTTTCGGTGATGCAGGTGAATCTCGACCTCACCGTACCCGTCACCGCAGAATGTGGCTAGCTGATCGAGACATCCAGGCTCATACTCATCCCAAGGGTAGAAAAAAGTATGGCGAGGCGCGAATCCGTCCGAATCACGGAATGCCCCCAGCGCACAGCGGTAACGCTCGCACCAATCTGCGACCAGGGCCTGAGCTGATGCGGTACTAATACCCCCT
>JABGOW010000464.1 GCA_018645275.1 Verrucomicrobiota bacterium | reverse complement strand
CACGACGAATGAACCGGCCTTTGTCGATCGGTCATCCGGCAACTATCACCTGTCGTACACCTCTCCGTGCATCGACACGGGCTACAACCCGTCTTCCGCCGGTAACATCGACCTGGACCAGAACCCGCGAATCCAGAACGTCACAGTGGATATGGGGTGTTATGAGTTCGATCCGGCGGACGCTCCCAGTATCCCGGCGGCCTGGTGGGCCAAGTTCAGTCTCGCTCCGGGATCCGTTATGGGCGACATGGATGGTGACGGGTGGAGCAACTACGAGGAGTACATTGCAGACACGCACCCTAATGATCCGACCGCCTTGCCGCCGATTGCCAAGATGGCCATGGAGCTGCAGCGAACGAAACTAGATGGAGTCATCACCGTGATGTCACTTTACATTGACCCGAGTTCAACGGGGCGCCTCTATGATGTGATGTGGACAACCAATCTGATGGCCCCTGCTCCGTGGACCCTGTACGGGATGGACGCTCCGGGAAACGGCGGTGCGCTTGATCTTGTCGTCCCCGCCGGTGATCCCGATTGCTTCTATCGCATCAATATTTCCCTTCCCTGAATGGGCTAACCGGAACGGACCTGACGGCGGCTCGAAGGGGGGCTGCACATTGGGGCTCACGATGTTGAGATATTGCCGACCAACCCCGGCAACTCCTGGTAATGCATAGGTGTGGCAGATCTCAGTCATTTCCGGTTGGTCATGGCCATTGCGTTGTGTCATGATTTTGCGCTCAGAGACAATAACCGGAGGTTGTAGCCAATGCCAATTTACGAATATGTGTGTGATGTTTGCGGCCATGCTTTCGAGCAGCTGCAACGAACCCTATCGGCCCCCACGCCATCGTGTCCGGCATGCGGGAAGACCAAAGTCAGCAAACAGTTCTCAACATTCAGTGCATCTGTCGCGGCAGACGCTTCGCCCTCATGCAGCCTGGGTGCATGTCCCTCGGCAGGAGGATGTGCGGGCGGTGGCTGTCCGCGCGAGCAGTAGGTGGGCACCAAATGAAGCAAAACGAGATAAAGGTCACATTTGAACCCTCGGGCCGAAGCGTGTACGCCCTTCCCGGTACGCCGCTGGTGGAGGCCGCTGGCCGGGCCGGCATTATCCTGCAGATGCCATGCGGAGGGCAGGGCACCTGTGGAAAGTGCAAAGTGCAGATTACTTCGAAATCTGAGCCTAGCCTCGCCTGCCAGACGCGGGTTGAGCAGGAGATGGTAGTCAACGTTCCGGTGGAGTCCCGGTTTGAAGCGAGCCAGCGGATTCTGGTGGCTGACAGTGGCGAACAGGGCGCTGTTGCCCCAGTCTTGCAGAAGATTGCGTTCACGCTGGATCCACCGACGCAGAGTGACGTGCGCTCGGATATGGCTCGCCTCTACGATTTGCTGGGTGGCGATGTCAAAATTGCCACCGAGTTGATTCGAACCGTACCGACTTTCTTGCGTAGCAACGATTGGCAGGGAACTGCCGTATTGATGGAGGATCGACTGATTGCCCTTGAGGTCGGTGATACGTCCCAGATGGCATATGGGGTTGCCTTTGATTTGGGGACGACCACTGTTGTTGGGACGCTGTTCGATCTTATCACGGGCGCTGAGCTCGGGGTCGCCTCGAGGATAAATGCCCAAGTCGCCCATGGTGACGATGTTATCTCCAGAATTCACAAGGTCCGGGAGACTCCGGCCGCTCTCGCAGAGCTACAGGAAGCCGTTCTGGGAACGGTGAATGATATTCTGAAGGCACTCGCTTCACAGGCAGGGATTTGCTCGAGCCATATCTACGAGGTCGTGCTTGCCGGCAACTCCACCATGCAGCAGATCCTGGCAGGCTTTGACCCCTCCGCATTGGGGGAGGTCCCGTTCGTTCAGGTTTTTGACAAGGCCCTTGTGCTCTCCGCGAATCGACTGGGACTGCGCGCCAGTGCGGTTGCCGAGGTGTATCTCTTTCCCCAGGTTGGTGGTTTCGTGGGAGGGGATACGGTTGCCGGCATGGTCGCCGCACGACTGGATCGGCACGACAAGCCCGTGCTTCTTGTTGATATTGGCACGAATGGCGAAATTGTGCTGGCTGTCGGCGACAAGCTGCTTTCGTCATCAACCGCTGCGGGACCGGCTTTTGAAGGTGCCCGCATTACACAGGGCATGCGGGCCACAACAGGCGCCATCGAGAAAGTCATGATTGGTGACGACGTTACCTTGAATGTGATCGGCAACGCGAAGCCGATCGGCCTGTGCGGGACTGCTCTGATTGATACCGTTGCGGAGCTGCTGACAGCCGGCATCATTGATGAGACGGGACGCATTTTGGATGCAGATGAGGTCCCGGACCGCGTGAGCGAGGCGTTGAAGAAGCGCCTGATTCCGGGTGAGCACGATATGAATTTTGAATTGGCATCGGCTGCGGAGGCCGGTGGCTCCGAACCCGTCTATTTGTGGCAGCGGGATGTTCGTGAGTTGCAGCTTGCCAGTGGAGCCATACGAGCGGGAATCAATATTCTGCTTCGGCGGGCGGGTATCACGTCAGAGGACTTGGGGTCTGTTCTCCTCGCCGGGGCATTCGGGAATTTTATCCGCCGCAACCATGCGCGTCGCATTGGACTGCTCCCACCTCTGCCTACAGATCACATTCGTTTCATTGGAAACGCCGCCTCTCTTGGCGCGAAACTTGTCCTGCTTTCGGAGGATGAACGCCACTACGCGACCGAAGTGCGTCACAAAGTTGAGCATGTCGACCTCTCGCAGGACCCGGAGTTTCAAATGGAGTTTGGGATGGCCATGATGTTTCCCGGCTCGGAAGCTGACGTCCTGTAGGCGTGCGCTCTACAGGCTGTCGAGAATGGCTTCTCGCCTTTTCTCGTACTCCTCATCAGTGATCAGCTCATTGCTATGCAGATCCTTCAGCTGCCCCAGGCGATCTGATGCAGACCTTGCGTCAGGCCGCAGAGTGGACTGCGGATCAGACGAAGGCGAGGAGTGGGCCTTCGACAGACAGCTTTCTACTTGCTGGGCAAGATCCGCCAAACCCCGGTTTAGCTCGGTAGTAAGAGAGGGTAGCTTGGACGTATCCGCGGCACGATCGAAGAGAGCGGTGCGGATGCTCTGTCCTCCTGAAAGCGCGGGTATGTCTCCTTTGAACGCCACTACAATATCCATGCGCAAAGATGTCATCCACTGACCAGTTTTTCGCGTAATCCACAACTGTTCAACAGAGGCTTT
>JABGOW010000501.1 GCA_018645275.1 Verrucomicrobiota bacterium | reverse complement strand
TCACCGCCACAAAGAAGCACTTCAAACTGAAGCTGCAGGACGGCAAGAGACTTGACTTCGAGCCGGGGCAGATTCTGGAAGTTGGCCTTTTCGGCTATGGTGAGATCCCACTGGGGCTCGCGAGCTCCCCGTCATGTGACTCCAACACGTTCGATCTGGTTGTCCGAGTCCTGGGTAAGGTCTCGAAGGCACTCGGCGACCTCAACGCGGGTGATACACTCACCGTGCGCGGCCCACTGGGCAACGGGTTCCCCGTTGACGAGTTCAAGGGCAAAGACGTTCTGATCGTAGCAGGCGGCATTGGCCTCTGCCCCGTTCGGAGTATGATCAACTACATCCTGGACAACCGCGACGACTTCGGAAAGTTCACGCTTTTCTTCGGCACCAAAACACCGAGCGATCTTCTGTTCGAAGAGGATCTTGAATCGTGGCGCTGCAGTCCCTGCATGAGCTACCTGGAAACCGTGGACATCCCCGACGCAGCCTGGTCCGGCAATGTCGGCGTGATCACGACACTGTTTCCAATGGCAAAAGACGTTACCGCTGACACACGGGTGATCGTCTGTGGCCCACCCATTATGTACAAGTTCGTGGTTGCTGAACTCGACAAGGTCGGGATTCCGCGCTCAAACGTCTATGTCGATCTGGAACGCCGCATGAAGTGCGGTGTCGGCAAATGCGGCCATTGCCAGATCAACGACCAGTACGTCTGCATGGACGGTCCTGTTTTCCGTTTCTCTGATATTGAAAACCTTGAGGAGGCTATCTAAATGGCTAAGGTAAAATGTGCATGGTTTGACTTCGCGAGCTGCGAAGGTTGCCAGATTGAGCTGACCAACTACGGTGAGCCCTTCGTGCAACTCCTCGAAAACGTCGAACCCGTGGAATTCCGCGAGGCGATGTCCGAAAAAACCACGGAGCCCATTGACGTTGCATTCATTGAGGGTTCGTTTACCCGCGAAGCAGACCGTCGTCGCCTTGAAGACATTCGCCGCCGCGCATCCGTCGTGGTGGCCTATGGTGCTTGTGCGGCGTGCGGAGGCATCAACGCCCTCAAGAACCATCAAGATGACTATGCGGAAGCCGTATACGGCGACGACAAGGATCGTCCGCACCTCAATTCCCAGAAGGCACTCCCGATCTCAGCCGCCATCAAGGTGGACTACGAGATCCCCGGTTGCCCGATGGACAAGGCGGAGTTCATCCGTATTGTCACGCAGCTCGTGAAGGGGACCGCCAAGGTCTACGTTCCGTCATATCCCGTCTGCATGGAATGCAAGCGGAACGGAACCCTCTGCCGCTACGACGATGGCGATCACTGTCTGGGACCAGTTGCCCTGGCTGGATGTAATGCTCCCTGCCCCGCCGCTGGCATTCCTTGCGAAGCCTGCCGTGGCATGGTGAAAGACGCCAATCAGGATGCCATGGAGAAAGTACTGATCGAAAACGGAGAACTCTCAGAACAGAGGGCGAAGACCAAGAGCCGCATGTTCACAGCAAACTTCAGAGGTGATGCGTAATGACGACCACGAACGCGAATATCAATGTCCACCACATTACCCGCGTTGAAGGACACGGGAATATTGTGGTCAACGTCAAGGAAGGCACTGTTGAGAAGTGCGAATGGCAAGTGCCAGAGGCGCCTCGTTTCTTCGAGGCTATGGTACGGGGCCGGCATTACAGCGAAGTGGCTCGCATCACGAGCCGCATCTGCGGAATCTGCTCGGTTGGGCATACCCTCGCCTCCCTGAAGGCATCTGAAGCGGCCCTGGGAATCACGGTTTCCAAGCAGACCGACCTGCTGCGTCGTATTCTGAAGCACGCTGAGAACTTCGATTCTCACGTCCTGCATGTCTACTTCCTCGTCGCACCGGATCTGCTGGGTGTGCCTTCGGTTTTCCCGCTGGTTCCCACGCATGGCGATGTCGTCAAGCGCGCCCTTCGTATGAAGCGGCTCGGACACGAGTGGGGCAGCCTTATTGCAGGTCGCACAACGCATCCCACCCGTACAGTCGTCGGCGGTTTCGCCTCCCTGCCAGGGGGTGCTCGCACACCGCGCGAAGCAGAAGCAAAGCTGGTTGAGCTCAAAGAGAAGCTCCTCGGCTGCGTCCCTGACGCCGTTGAGACCTATAAGACACTCCTTAGCCTTGCTGGAGGCATTCCTGATTTCACGCGTGAAACAGAGTATGTTGGCTTGGTTGATGATGAAGAGTACGGTCTCTATGACGGCAAGATTGGCTGTATCATGCCCGACGGTTCGCAGGAACTCATCGACGTTGCTGACTATCGTAGCGTCACAAATGAGTTTGTGGTCGACCAGTCTACGGCGAAGTTTGCCAAGCATAACCTGCCCAGCTATATGGCCGGCGCGCTTGCACGCTTCAACAACAACCATGAGCGCCTCCATCCGGAAGCCAAGAAGCTGGCAGTTGGACTTGGGCTCACCGCTCCTTGCTTCAATCCCTTCATGAACAGCATTGCTCAGTTCGTCGAATGCGTACACAGCGTCTACACGACAGTGGGCTACATCGACCAGCTGCTTGAGATCGGCATCAAGGATGAGAAGCCCGTTGAACCGACCAAATTCAGCAAAGGCTCTGGAGCAACTGAAGTGCCTCGCGGAATTCTCTTCCACGAGTATGCCTACGACGAAGACGGCATGTGCACGATGGGCAACTGCATCATCCCGACCAATCAGAACCACGCCAATATTCAGGGCGATTTCGATGACTTGGTCCCGTGGCTGATGGCGGCTAACAAGACCGAAGCCGAAATGGAGCTCGCATTGGAAATGCTCGTCCGGGCATACGACCCCTGCATCTCCTGTTCAACCCACTACTTGGATGTAACCTTCAAGAAGTAGACGCCCCAGCAACCTTGCATTGCTGCTGGAGCAGATCCAGCGACCTTGCATCGCTGCTGAGCAGACCCCAGCGACCTTGCGTCGATGGTGAACGAGATACCGAAGGAGGCACCGGTTGACTGCCGGTGCCTCCTTTTTCTATAGTGATCCTCCAACAAGGAACCGCACATGCGATATATACTCGGACTTGGAAACTATGCCATGGGCGATGACAGCATCGGCCTGCGACTCATTGAACATATCTCAGACAACGGACTGGAGGACGGCTTCGAGGCCGTCGAAATCGCCAATAACGGCATGAATATCCTGACCTACTTCGAGGCCGATACGGAGAAGATCGTTGTCGTTGACGCCGCCGATTTTGGTGGCA
>JABGOW010000550.1 GCA_018645275.1 Verrucomicrobiota bacterium | reverse complement strand
TGCGCACGCAGTTCGGATGAAAAGGGTCATCAACTACACACTTCCGTGAAGAACCGCAAAATTTCTTTTCACCAAGAACGTTGGGTTCGGAACACCTCCGGGACCCCCATGGGCGGGGGCGACCCTTGCTGATATGACCAGGCGGCACAAGCATGCGTGAGACAGAGTCGAAAGCTAAAAGAGAACACGCTGAAGGGGGACTTGTTCCCGGGTATGCTGCCTTGCCATACCTCACATCCTAGCACGGATCTGTCATCCTGAGCCTGCGAAGGATCTCACGTCCTCAACACATGTAGAGATCCTTCGACAAGCTCAGGATGACAAACCTGTGGTGGTATACATGGCGACCAAGCAGGATGCTTCCGACGCTCCACGCCATCGGATAACGGACCTTCGGCCCGTCGATAAAGCGCACAACGCGAACAATGACATCGGTCGAAGCCACATTTCCAGACAATGCTATTGCCGATGAAATGCCGCTGCGGTAATCTCCTTTCCTAGTGACGGACCGCGTTTGACTCACGCGTTTTCCGGCAAACGGAGGAAGGAGCCCTACGTGGACTTAGTTGCCCTGATGAAGTCGCTCTCGGATGCAACCGGCGTATCCGGTTACGAGGACGAGGTGCGCGCGCTGGTGAGACAGTCGTTCGAAGCATCGTGTGACGATATCCGCCAGGACGCAATGGGAAGCCTGATTGGATTGCGGCGCGGAACCCAGCGTGGCGAACGCAACCGCCGCCGAATCATGATTGCCGGTCACATGGACGAAATTGGACTCATGGTCTCCCGCCTGGACGAGGGTTTTCTGCGATTCACGCAGGTGGGCGGATACGACGTTCGAATCCTGCCGGGGCAATCGGTTATCGTGCACGGACGCAAGCGGCTTCCCGGCGTCATCGGAAGCCGCCCCCCGCACACCGCTGCCGGAGCAAAGGGCGTCACGCCGATGGATGAGCTCTTTATTGATGTCGGTCTCTCCGCGGGTGCACTGGCAAAGCAAGTTGAAATCGGCGACTGGGTCACGATGGATGCAACGTGCACCGAACTCGGGGGGGATTTGCTTTGTGGCAAGGCGATGGACGATCGAGCCGGCGTGGCTGCGGTGATTGCCTGCCTTGATGAACTCACGCGTCTTCCCCATGAGTGGGATGTCTATGGCGTCGCCACCGTGCAGGAGGAGATTGGCCTGCGTGGCGCCTTCACCAGCACCTATGGTGTCGCACCCGATGTGGGCATTGCGGTCGATGTCGGGTTCGGCAAGCAACCCGGCGTGCCGGAAGCGCAGCAGGAAATTCTTGGCAAGGGGCCAACAATGACCATTGGCCCGAATGTTCACCCAGCGCTTTTCAAGCACATCAAGGACACCGCCGATCTCAACGAGATCCCGGTTCAGTCAAGCGTCACCGCGAGAGGTACCGGCACGGATGCGAATGCGATGCAGATCACGCGTGCCGGCATTCCGGCAGCACTGCTGTCGATACCCGTGCGCAATATGCATACACCCGTTGAGACGCTATCGGTGAAGGATCTTCGCCGCACGGGGCGGCTGCTGGCGCGATCCATTGCGGGTATGGGAAAGGACTTCATAAAGTCTCTGACTTGGGCGACGACCCCTTCTGGAGGTGACACGCATGCTACTTGAAGAACTCTCTAACGCGTTTGGCCCCTCAGGTTGCGAGGGGGAGGTACGGGACCTGATCAAGGATGCCATCAAGGATGTCGTGGACGAGTGCCACGTTGACCATCTCGGGAACCTGCTGGCAGTACGGCGGGGCACACAACGAGGCCCGCGAATGCGGATCATGGTGGCAGCCCATATGGATGAGGTTGGCTTCATGATTTCACATGCCGACGCCGACGGTTTCCTGCACGTTGTCAAAGTGGGCGGTATTGATGATCGCGTGCTGCCGGCGAAGCGGTTGGTGATCGGCCCGAATCGCGTGAAAGGCGTCCTAATTTCGCCTCCCGTCCATGTGGTACCTGCCGAACAACGCAACAAGCCGACCCCGTGTAAAGACCTGGTCGTGGACATCGGCGCCGGCAAGAAAGACGCCGCCGAAGCCGAATGTAAGAAAGGCGACTACGCAACGTTCGATACGCACTACCAGAAGTTGGGGCGTGGCTTAGTGTGCGGGAAGGCTCTTGACGATCGCGTTGGCTGCGCCGTGCTGGTTGAGCTCCTCAAGCGGGGGCCTTTTCCGTTTGATCTGCACGCGGCCTTTACCACGATGGAAGAGGTCGGGGTGCGCGGTGCACGCGTCGCCGGTTATGACTCCAAACCTCATGTGGCGTTCGTGCTCGAGGGCACCGTCTGCGAGGACAGCCCGTGCGAGCGAGACCAGAGCCCCGTGACTCGGCTTGGAAAAGGGCCGGCAGTGACGCTGGCAGACCGCGGCGTGATTGTGAATCGAAAACTGGCGCAGTACGCCCTGCAACGTGCGGAGGCGCGTGGGATTCCGTGTCAGATCAAGCAGCCAGGCGTCGGGGGTAATGATGCCGCGGCTATACAACACGCTGAGGATGGGGTCTCTGCACTGCCAATCAGTGTGCCGGTCCGATACCTTCATTCTCCGGCATCGGTGATGAGTCTGAGCGACATGAGCCACACCATTGATCTTATTGAAGACCTCGTCCGCGAGATGACACCAAAAGTAGTGAAGGCATAGGCATGAAGAAGACAATACGCAACATGGTTGAGGGGTTTGGACCTTCTGGATTTGAGGATCGCATCCGCAAACGCATCCGCACAGAGATACGCGGGTGCGCGGATAAGGTGCATGTCGATGCCATGGGCAATCTCATAGCACTGCGTCGGGGCACCGCCGCGAAGCGTAAGACGATCATGGTGGCCGCCCACATGGATGAGATCGGCCTCATGGTTTCCTATGTGGACAAGCGAGGTTTTGTCCGGATTTCTCCGCTAGGCGGCGTTTCCCCCATCTACGAACTGGGTGGCCGCGTGCAATTTGAGAATGGTGTGGTCGGTGTTATCCACACGGAGAAGCCAAAGAAGCCTAGTGCCCCCCCCTCTTTGGAGACGCTCTACGTCGACGTGGGCGCCACAAGCAAGAAGGACTGCCCTGTCAGCGTTGGTGATGTCGGCGTCTTTCTGCAGCCAATGGTCGAAGTGGGAGACAAGCTTGTGGCCAAAGCGATGGACGACCGCATGGGCTGTGCCGTCATGATCCAGGCCATGCGTGAACTCAAGGACAAGGCGCTTCCCCACGATGTCTGTTTCGTGTTCACGACACAGGAGGAAGTTGGGCTGCGGGGAGCCATGACGGGAGCCTATGGTATTCAGCCAGATCTGGGAATGGCTCTGGATGTGACGTTCACGGGAGATACGCCCGAACCCAACCAGAAGATCGGAGTGTCGCTGGGGGGTGGCGCGGCCATCAAAATCAAAGACAGCGGCATGATCACACAGCCATGGGTCAAAAACTGGATGATAGAGGTTGCTGAGCAGGGCAAGATTCCATACCAGCGCGAGGTGATGGTGGGTGGTGCAACGGACGCCGCCGCTATTCAGAAAAGCCGCGCCGGAGTCGCGACCGGCTGCATCTCTATTCCGTGTCGGTATATCCACTCGCCATCAGAGATGGTTAGCTACTCTGATGTCCTCGCCTGCGTGAGGCTGCTCAAGGCGCTGCTCGTGAAACCCAAATTTGCAGCAACGTAAACGGACTATCAGAAAGTGAAACTGGAGATCGCGCTTATCGTGCGGCAGAGATGCCCGCCCAAGGCGGGCAAGCCTCGACAAGCTCGGCATGACAGAAAACCCTAGAGATTTGTCATCCTGATCCCGACGTACGTCGGGACGAAAGATCTCCAATGTGGGTTACCCGCAAGAACTGGGGAATGACCACAAACCGACCATCCCCTTACGACTCATCGCTGTCAGAATACTGTTTCTTATCGCGGGCAATGTCGCTATTCTTCACAGCCTATCGTGATTTGACAAAGTGACACACACGCAAAGGAGAACGAGATGTCTAAAGCGATCATGGAAACGAGCAAGGGAACGATCAATCTTGAACTGTTCGACAACGATGCCCCCGGTACGGTCAAGAACTTCAGCGACTTGGCCAAGAAGGGCTTCTACGACGGGCTTACGTTCCACCGCGTAATCAACAGCTTCATGATCCAGGGCGGTTGCCCGGATGGTACCGGCTGCGGTGGCCCAGGTTACCAGATTGACTGTGAGATCAATTCCCAGAAGCACACACCGGGAACGCTCTCGATGGCACACGCGGGTCCGAACACGGGCGGTAGCCAGTTCTTCATCACCCACGTGGCAACCCCCCATCTTGACGGTGTTCACACGGTTTTC
The DNA here is from genome assembly GCA_018645275.1 of Verrucomicrobiota bacterium. Classification (GTDB taxonomy): domain Bacteria; phylum Verrucomicrobiota; class Kiritimatiellia; order UBA8416; family UBA8416; genus JABGOW01. The sequence goes on along the minus strand of JABGOW010000550.1, from coordinate 17,684 downwards.
GGTCGCACGGAAGATATGGACGTCGTCAACGCGATCAAACAGGGCGACACCATCACGAGCGTCACCATCGAGGCATAACTCGAGGGCGGCAACCGCCCTTGGCGGTTGCCGCTGAATGGGACGCATGGATACCCAGAGCGATACTCCAGAATCGCCCTTTCAAGGGCCCGGCGGCATCAAGATGCTGCTGGCGATTGCCCTCCCCATGATCGTTTCCAACGCTGCGGAAACGATCATGATGTTCGTCGACCGGCTGTTCCTCTCGCAACTCGGTCGCGAGCATCTCTCTGCCGCCATGGCCGGCGGGTTGACGATGTTCATGATGATGACCTTCTTCATGGGGATCATCGGCTACGTCAACGCCCTGGTCGCCCAGTACTATGGAGCCAAGCAGCGAGACCAATGCGGCGTGAGCGCTGCGCAGGGCATGGTCGTCGCGGTTGTGAGCTACCCGCTTCTCCTGCTCGCTATGCCGCTCGGGCGCATGCTGCTTGCGCGCTCCGGGCACGATCCGTTGCAGACAGAGCTGGAGATCACCTACTTTTCGATTCTTGCCTACGGCAGCGTCATGAGCCTGATCCGGGCGGCGCTCTCCAGTTTCTTCTGCGGAATCGGCCGAACACGCATGGTCATGGTAGCCAACCTGCTCGCCATGGTCGTGAATGTGGTGGCAAACTACATTCTGATCTTCGGACATTTCGGCGCTCCCGCGCTCGGGATGCGGGGTGCGGCTTATGGAACACTGATTGGATCCGCATCGGGATTGCTCATCATGCTGATTCCCTACTTCTCGCGGGCTGTACGGCTGGAGTTTGCCACATTGTCGGGGTTGCGGCTGCATTTGCCGGTTCTCTTCAAGCTCTTGCGTTTTGGGCTGCCTTCCGGCATTGAGTTTTTCCTGAACATGGCAGCCTTCAATATCTTTGTCCTGCTGTTTCACTCCTATGGCGTCGATGCTGCCGCCGCCATAACGATCACCTTCAACTGGGACCTTGTGGCATTTCTACCCATGTTGGGGTTCAACCTGACGGTGATGAGCCTCGTTGGGCGATACATGGGGGCAGGCCGCCCCGATCTGGCAGAGCGAGCTACCTACTCGGGACTGAAGGTTGCATCTGTCTATGCCACCGCAATGGCTATGCTCTTTCTGTTCTGTCCACACGCGCTCGTCGGAGTCTTCTCGCGCGGCGCCATGGCCGCTCACGCAACCAGCGTGTTTCCTCTCGCCGTTGCAGCGCTCCGTATTGCGGCCTTCTATACCGCTTCAGATGCGGCCGCAATTGTATTCAGCGGGGCGCTGCGGGGCGCAGGAGATACGCGCTGGACGATGTGGATGTCGGTGGGATTACACTGGCTCATGGCGGGTGCCAGTTTTGTCCTGATCAGGGTCGTGCGTGCGCCACCACTCGTTTCGTGGATCCTCTTCACCATGCTGGTGTTCGTGTTGACCCTCTGCCTCTACCTGCGCTTCAAGGGTGGCAAGTGGCGTTCCATTCAGGTTATACAACCCACAGCCCCGCTGCCGCCCCTTGGCACAGATGCCGCTGGACTCGCACCACCCGATGTCGCGTAACGATTCGCTCCTCGCTGCGCTTCGCCCCGACACGTCAGGGAGCAGATCTTTTCGGATAGCGTCTGTTTAGCTTCGGACAAGGGCCGCCCAGAGGTCGTCCTGGGTAGACGCGTTGAGAACCAACTCCCGCCCCGTTTCGTCAAGTGCACGGCTAACCATAGCCATAAACTGGACATGGGGAGCGTCAGCGCTTTTCGGGGTCAGCGTGAGGACGAAGATCCGGGAAGGCTCCCCATCCAGCGATTCGAAGTCGATGCCGTTGCGCTTGACGCCAATTGCGCAGACGAGATCGCGCACACAGTCAGTTCGGGCGTGGGGAATGGCAACGCCATGCTCCATGCCTGTCGACATCTGCTCTTCGCGAGCCAGAATGGCGGTTCGGGCTTCATCCAGAGACGATACACACCCCGTGGCATACAGTACGTTCAGAAGCTCCTCGAGTACGGCAGCCTTTGTTTCTCCCTGCAACTCCGGAATCAGCAGGTCTCGCTGGAGAAAATCACTGAGAGCAGGACGGTGATTCTTGCGTAGCTTGACCATCTTCATCACAGAGGGGCGCTTCTCCGCCGTCGTCGCCCCTGACAACACGGCAAACATTTCGTCCTCGTTGTCACAGCCCAGGAGGGCGGTTCTCCCCTGTGTGTTCAGCACCTGGCTGATCATTGACATAAACTGCATGTGAGGTGCGGCAGTACTTCGGGGTGACAGGGTCAGCACGAAGATCCGCGACGGCTTGCCGTCAACGGAGTCAAAGTCCAACCCCTCTGGCTTGATTCCTATCGCGCAAACGAGACTGTCTACGGCATCGCTCCGCCCGTGCGGAATCGCAATGCCGAACTGCATGCCTGTTGACATGCTTTCTTCTCGCTCGAGCACGGCTTGACGGGCGTCGGCGAGATCTTTCAGGTGGCCGTGTTGGTTGAGCCTCGCAAGCAGCTCATCAATCACGGCGTCTTTGGTGGTGCCCTGAAGGTTGGCAATGAGCAGATCACGATGCAGCGGGTGCAGCAGGCGGGCGCTGACCGGCCGGGCATCGGCGGCGGGTGACGGAGAGCATTGGCTAAGAGCCTTCAGATCGAGCGGTCTGCGAAGCTCACGAATGGTGCGTTCCATCTCTGCCACAACTTCGATCATCGCTGTGTTGACGATGGCCACCTGAGCGGATTTCACATCGAAGACGATGTTGGTGTCGCGCTGCTGGAAGCTGATGACCGTTTCCTCCTTGCGCAGCTGATACAGACGTTCATCACGGCTAAGCGTATGAACGAAAAATCCTTCATGTTCGAAAGCCTGCCTCAGCTGCCTGGCAATAAGTCTCGCCGCCATGAATGAGGGAAATCTGAATTCCAGCTCCGGAGCATCATCAACGTCAACGGGCTTGCGCAATCCCGACGCCGTTCCTTTGAAGAGCTGCACAAGCGTGGGGGGAGCCAACAGGGCCGCACAGAAGGTCATAAAGACCACGACGCCGAAAATCTTCGGATTGAGAACCCCGGCTGCCAATCCGACGCCCGCGATAATGAGCGTCACCTCTCCACGCGGAAGCATGCCGGCTCCGATGCGGATCGCTCCACGCGCGTTGAACCCCACGAACAATGCAGGAACCCCACAACCAATGAGTTTTGCCGAGGCAGCAACAACCGTGTAGAGCATACCGAACAGCAACACTTCTTTCGAGGCGAGCACGCGGACATCCACCAGCATCCCCATCACGGTGAAGAAGATGGGAACCAGAAAGACATAGAGCGGGTGCAGCTTCTCCTGAATGACGTGACTGAGGTCGGTGCGCGAAAGTGAAAGGCCCATGACATAGGCACCGATGATCATTGCAAGCCCAGCTTCCTCAAAGAGCCCTGCCAGAATCATCGCAAGCCCCAGGGCCATTACCGCGATGACCGAACGGTCTTTGAAGGCCTTGAGCATGCCGCTGATCTTAAGGGCGGCAAGCAATCCGATTGCCGTGGCGGCGAGCCAGACAGAGACAGCCTTGAATGCGATGAATCCAATGTGCCCCCAGTCGATGGCTCCGGAAGCCGAGGACGCTGCAATGATCCCCATCCCAATGGCCAGCAGGATCATTCCCAGAACATCGTCTATGACAGCGCCGGCCAGAATGGTGACGCCCTCAGGGGAATCGAGCTTCCGGCGCTCGGAGAGAATGCGCGCCGTGATGCCAACAGAAGTCGCCGTTGAGATGATGCCGAGGAAGAGACAGGGCGCATCGAAGAATCCCAGCTGCTGATCAAACAGCATAGGGGAGAACTGCATCGCCATAAGGTCCCCGAGGAGGAAGGTCGCCACAACGCCACCAATTCCAACCATGCTGCCTGCCAGGGAGTAACGCATGAAGAGGCCGATATCGGTTTCAAGACCAACGAGAAAGAGCAGCACGACGGATGCCACACTGCACATCCCATAGAGCTCTGGTGAGACGGGAATACTGCCGACCGCGATGGACTCCGCCACGTGGAAAAGCCCCTCTGGAAATCCAGGGATGGGAATCCCCCCAAGAACGAACGGGCCAATGATCACGCCCGTCATCAACTCTCCAACAACACCCGGCAGCTTCATGCGCGTGAAGAGGATGTTGCCAAAACGCGCTGCGATCACAATGGTCCCAAGCTGAAGTGCTAGAATCATCATGCGGTGGGTCATCGAGATCTCACCGGCGGTGTGTCCCGCGCCGTGTTCTCCCGCCCAGGCAGAGCCACCTATGAGGAGTGTCATCATGAGTGCCATTGCAGCACGCCGCAAACAGGATTTCATAGGTCTAGTCTTTCGTTGTTCTCGCTTCGGTTGAGTCAATGCCACTGGTTGCCTAGTTCATGGTCAGTAACGGCCAGGATCTCCATGATCGCCTTCACTGTCGGTGCTTCTGTGAGACGTTTGAGTGTCTGTGTGTTCTTGAATACGAGTGAAATCTTGGCCAACAGGTGAAGGTGCATAGCCTCCGTTCCGGCGCACGGCATCGCAAAAACTGACGTCTTCTTACCATCAAGGGATCTGAAATCGGTCCCGCTCTTGCAGATCCCGATGACAATGGTTGGTGACGCAAAGGCGATTTCGCCCGGATTGCGTAGATGTGGAATGGCCAGTCCATGCCCCACTGCTGTTGAGACCAGATCCTCTCGTGCAAGAAGTCGGTCCACGTAGCCGTGAACGTCTTCGACGAGACCATCACCATGCAAAGGGGCGACCAGCTGACGAAGAACATCAACCTTCTCTCCCGGCTCAATGTCGAGGACGATGCGACGGTTCGACACGAGACGCATCAACGGGACGTTGGGGGCTGGAGAGACGAAAGCAGGGGCACCTGACGGCTCCTGGTCCGCACGCATCCGAGCGGCCAACCAACTCTCCATGGCCGTCCGTACGAAGCGCCACTGGTTTGATACCTTCACACCGGGGAACTCGCCGGACTGCACCATCCTGAGCACTGTCTTCTCAGATACCTTCAGGTGGCGTGCGACTTCCGTCAGCGTCATGATCTCATCGTTGTCTGTGCGTATGTCCACCATGGTTCTCTTTCGAAAGGAAACGGACAGTTGCGTTGATGCCACATGACCCGCCCTGTCCTTTGCTGTCCTTTGCTGTCCGACAGATCAACGTTATGGTGGTAGTGCCACCTGAGTCAACTGCTTTCTCGACAACCTATGATGTCTAGGACCTAAGCAATGGTATCGTAATCGTAATCCCTCAACCCCAATTTGAGTTCTCGGTCGTCCTCTAAGTGTGAGGACTGTCAACTTTTTTGGTTCCTCCGCAGAATCTGTGGGTAACAGCAAATCATTTTGACCGCGGATGGGCACGGATAATTGAAGAAGAATAGGGACAAGAAGAATAGAAGAAGAATAGGGACATACAGTTAGTGCGAAATGCGCACAGGGATCGACTGGTTGGGGACGGAGTTATCTTGGATGGCGTGCTGCGGGGCCGAAAAGGAACGAACCCCGAATAATTCCAAAAATAATTGGCTCTTCACGGAAGTGTGTAGTCCGCAGCCCCGTCGTGCTGCTATCAGGAGGGATGAAGAGATTCGAGTGTACGAGTAGGTGTACGAGTACGGGAAGACCCGGCGAGAATCTCTCTCCTCGTTCTCGTACACCTACTCGTACACGCCTATCTCTTCTCTGGAGAACGGCCATGGCGCGAGGAATGACATGGCGACTACACAATTCCGTGAAGAGCCAAATAATTGCACCTTTCTTTGGATAGATTGTGTGTCCCTATGCTCCCATTGCACCTTTCTTTGGATAGATTGTGTGTCCCTATGCTCCCTACTGTTTGATCTTCGATCCATGGTAGCTCAACTTCGGCAGAGCCGTCTTCTTGGATTCGAAGACAATTCGAAAAGGCTGGCGCTGGACAGACTGGAGGGCGCCAGGGTCTTTGTCGAAGTCGAAAGCCCACGAGGCCGTGCGCAAGCTCGTGCGAAACGCGGTCGTTGCGAAAATCCGCCCCGGTGTCGTGATCTTCACGGTGGTATTGAACCCTGCCACAATCGGTATCAGCTGCTTGAGCTCTTCATCTGTGGGTACCGCACCGATCTGGCCGAGAATGTTGATATGGGGGTCCCGGGAGAGGACGTAACGCCCGTCTTTGTTTTGTGACAGATCGAAACCATGATTCTTGAAGAACTCGGTTTCCCCTGCTTTGGCAAGATCTTCCACCTCGATCTTGAGCTCCACGTTACGCCATGCCGAGCGGGTGTCGATTTCCAGTTCCTCAAGCGTGATGCCATTTTCCTCGTATGCGTGGATGGCTTCGCGTATCGCTCCATCATCGGGATCGAGAAATAGCTGGAACAACGGGTCCATTTCGGGGCCTGGATCGGGTTCACCACTGGCTTTGGCAAGATCGGCCTTCAGCTTATTCATGGCGCGAATCTGTGAGATGGCCTGCTCAGAGATGGAGTACTTCAGAGCGTAGGAGGCGGTTCCATCCTCCTTGATGCGCAGATCGTGCTCCATTTTGAGACAGCCCGCCGCAAGAAGGCAAAACAGAAGCAGTAGGGCTTGCGCTGAACGTTTGATCAGGGAACGAGACATTGCAGACTCTCCTCTCTTACTGCGTTTCTGGCATTTTACCATTTGCATCGGTAAATTTGTAGACCACCTCATCAGGAGTCACCATTCCCGCCTCTCGAGCGGTGCGCTCGACAAAAGCCGGCTCACTCGTGAAGCGCTCCTGGCGAATCTTCAGATCCGTGATTTCCTCAGCCTTTTCACTATTATCGACCTCCAGATCATTCCGCGTCTTCTGAAGGCGACTCAAGGTGCGGCATTTCGGCGTGAACACGCAGAGCAACCCGATGCATACCAAAACGGCAAGCAGGGCCCAAGAAAACCGATAGATCATTCGCCAAGTACTCATATGAATGTACCCACTCCGAGTTCCGGATCCTCACACAAAAAATGGCCGGAAGGCTGGAGGATTTCCTCGCCACCTTCCGGCCATTAACGCTAGCGAACTCCTGGCAAAATTGCCAGAGGTAACTTAGCCACCATAGATGGCATCTGCGCCGAGCATTTCCTCGATGCGCAGGAGTTGGTTGTACTTGCAGATCCGATCCGTACGGGACATGGAGCCCGTCTTGATCTGCCCCGCGTTCACGGCCACCGCGATATCCGCAATGGTGTTGTCCTCGGTCTCACCGGAGCGATGGCTGACAACCGCGGTGAAGCCTGCCTTGTGAGCCATTTCGATGGCATCCAGTGTTTCGGTCAACGTGCCGATCTGGTTCACTTTGATCAGGATTGAGTTGGCGGACTTCTCTTTGATTCCACGTGAGAGGTAGTCAACGTTTGTGACGAAGAGATCGTCACCCACGAGCTGGCACTTGTCGCCGATCTTTGCCGTCAGCAGGTTCCAACCTTCCCAGTCGCCCTCATCACAGCCATCCTCGATGGAGTCGATGGGATACTTGCTGATCAATTCAGCAAGGAACTCAACCTGCTCTTCGCGGGTGCGCTTGGCGCCCTTCTCGCCCTCGAACTTGGTGTAGTCATAGACGCCATCGGCATAGAACTCGCTCGATGCGCAATCCAGTGCGATCGTGACATCCTCACCCGGCTTGTAGCCTGCGAGCTCGATAGCCTTGATGATGCTCTCGAGAGCATCCTCTGTTCCGTCAAGCGTGGGAGCAAAGCCTCCCTCATCACCAACCGCAGTGCTCAGGCCACGATCGTGAAGGACCTTCTTGAGGCTATGAAAGACCTCGGCGCCGGTGCGAATCGCTTCGCGGAAACTTGGAGCGCCAACGGGGCGGATCATGAATTCCTGGAATGCAATTGGGGCATCAGAGTGTGATCCGCCGTTGATGATGTTCATCATCGGCACAGGCAGCGTTTTGGAGTTGGTTCCACCGATATAGCGGAAAAGCGGGAGGCCAACGTAGTCCGCCGCAGCGCGCGCGGAGGCCAGAGATACAGCCAGAATCGCGTTGGCACCCAGCTTGCCCTTGTTGTTGGTGCCATCGAGCTCAATCATGGTCTTGTCAATGCCAACCTGATCGAGCACATCGTACCCGAGGAGCTCGGGGGCAATGACGTCGTTGATATTCTGAACGGCCTTCTGCACGCCCCTGCCCAGGTAACGGGCAGAATCGCCATCGCGCAGTTCAACAGCTTCGTTCTCGCCAGTGGACGCGCCTGAAGGCACAGCCGCGCGTCCCATGACGCCGCTCTCAAGGTAGACATCCGCCTCAACGGTGGGGTTGCCGCGGGAATCGATGATCTCTCTCGCACAAATATCAATGATTGCTGACATGGTTACTCCTTACTGATGGTTTCTCTTCAACTCGGTAAAATCGCGCTCAACCTAGAAGAAAGGGAGCGCAGAGTAAAGCTGAAAGCGGCAGACACGCGCGTTGAGGCTCCCGCGATTTGCGGTAGCCAGATAGCAGGTGAACTGATAGAACCAAGGTCGTGCGTGGGGAGCGAACCCTATGCGACAGGAGAGCTCATGGCCGTCAGTATTGCTGAAATTATTGTCCTAAGTTTGATCGCCGACTGGCTCTTTCGCCGGTTCCAGCTGCCGGGGCTACTCGGTATGCTCCTGGTGGGAGTCTGCCTTGGACCACACGCGCTAAACTGCCTATCACCCTCTTTCATGGGGGTGGGACCCGATCTTCGGCTCATCGCGCTGGTGGTCATTCTCCTTCGTGTTGGGTTCGAGCTGAGCCGCAGTACGCTGCATCGCGTTGGTGGGCGCATTCTGTTGCTAGCCTTTGTCCCCGCGACCTGCGAAGGCGTCATCATCACGCTGATTGGCCCCGCCCTGCTTGGACTAACGACCATGGAATCCGCCATTCTCGGCTCCGTGCTCGCCGCCGTCTCGCCGGCCGTGGTTGTACCGCTCATGATTCGTTTCATAAAGGAGCGAAAGGGCGCAGCGAAGGACATCCCGGCAATGGTCATGGCGGCGGCGTCCGTGGATGATATCTACGTCATCGTGGCACATGGCATCGTGCTCAGTCTCTATGTTGGCCTGCAAGGGTCACTGGCGTGGCGAATGACGGGAATTCCCCTCTCTCTGATCCTAGGGGCTGCCGTTGGGCTGATCGTGGGGAGCATCCTTTGCAAACTGTTTGACCGTTTCAACCCGAGGGCCACAAAACGCATGCTGGTGGTCGTTGCCATATCTGTGTTGCTTGTGCGGCTCCAACACCAGCTCGCAGGCAGTATTCCATTCGCCGGGTTGGTTGCCGCTATGGCAATTGGATTCGTGATCCTGGAAAAGCGGGAGCATGTTGCTCACGAAATCTCCGCGAAACTGGTGAAAGTATGGATCTTCGCCGAGATTATTCTCTTCTCATCGGTGGGAGCACAGGTGGATGTTTCCGTTGCCTGGAAGGCGGGGCTCGCGGGGCTGGCGGTCATCGGGATTGGTCTGCTTGCCCGCGGGGCTGGGGTTCTGTTATGTCTCACCCGGAGTCCTCTGGACATCAGGGAGCGACTATTCGTCACGATTTCCTTTTCGCCAAAAGCAACGGTTCAGGCGGCTATTGGTGGTGCACCGCTGCTGGCGATGCATGCTGCCGGCATGGAGACGGCGCCCGGTGAGATCATCCTTGCCGTGGCCGTTCTGAGCATCATCGCCACAGCCCCAACAGGCGCTTGGGCCATTGCAGCCCTCGGTGACAGAGTCCTCGATGTGGCAGACCCATGCGCAACCGCTGAGCTGGGCCAACTGTAGTGTCGGGCCCCTCCCGCTCCGCGGGACCCAAAGCGGTGACTGCGTCACCGCACTCCATACGGTTGAGGACAGGGCAATATGGAGTGCGGCGATGAAATCGCCGCCTTGGCAGCGCGCGAAGCGCGGGGGGATGGGCTCGAAGCGCCAAGCTTAACGGTTACCCCCATCTGCTCAGGTTCATACAGAGCCCCTTAGCGAGGTGTCATCCTGAGCGAAGTGCTCGCATCCCGACGAACGTCGCGGACCGAAGGATCTCATGCGTCAGGCTGAGCGAAAAACGGAGAAGTACTCACTGAATGCTACGCCTGGAATTCGCCTTTAAAGACGTAGACCGCCGGCCCTGTAAGCGTGAGCCCGCTCACGACTCCGTCCTCAATTTGGCAATCGACAACCAGAGAATCCCCACTGGCGGCACGAACCGTCACGGGAGTGCTCGCCAGCCCCCGCAACACGGCGGCAATGGTCGAAGCCACAATTCCCGTGCCGCAAGCCAGCGTCTCATGTTCAACACCGCGTTCGTAAGTACGCACACGGACGTGGTGCTCATCCTGAATGGCAAACACATTCACATTCGTTCCCGCAGGGGCAAAAACAGCGTGTTCGCGAACCGCCCGGCCCCGTTCCTGCAGGGGGTAGCCTTCGAGATCGTCCGTCTGCAGAACAACATGCGGAACGCCGGTATTGAGAAAATCGTACTCAAGGGAGTCACCCGAAGGAAGCACGAGGGATTGGCGCAGCTGTGCGGGCGGGGGGGGCGGCAGCTCCAAACGAACTTGGTCTCCAAGCAGCGCTGCCGAGAGGACCCCGGCTCGCGTTTCGATCGTCATGCAATCAGCCGCAATCCCAAGGTCATGTGCAAGACGCGCTACGCAGCGCGCCCCATTGCCACACATCTCGACCTCATTTCCGTCGGGATTGAAGAACTGCATGCGGAACTCTGCCGACTCAGAAGGCTGGATTAGAATCAGTCCTTCGCAGCCAATTCCAGTGCGGCGGCGACAGAGTGCAGCAAGGGCTGAGGCATCCTGTTTTGGAAACAACCCGTCGCGGTCATCGACCAGAATGAAGTCATTTCCAGCACCGTGCATTTTCCAGAAAGGTGTACTCATGACAGCGCCCTCTTGCGGCAGATTGCTCTATGGCATCCCGATTCCAGCAATTGCCTTCTCGCGCTGAGAAGCGATCTGAATCATATCTACAAGGATTTGCAGGGCCTCCTCTTCAACAAGGTCGGCAGGGGACTCTTTTTCTCCCTCTTCTCCCTCTTCCTCTACTTCGCTCTGTGCCATGAGTGAATTCTGGATATCCAGTAGTTCTTTCTCTGCAACCGCCTGCGCCCTGCGTTCTTCCAGATTGAGCGGAAGCGCTTCCCGTGTCGACATGGCCTCGATACGCTTCAAGAGGGCTCGATAGGCCACGAAGCGTTCATCATGCCCGCGTCGCGTCTCCGATCGCTCTGCGAGGTCTGCAATCGTGCCCTTAAGGTCGGAAAACGGCGAGTAGATTGCGGATCGAACGGTGGACCACTCCATCGGGTTGGAAAGGAAGTCCTCGCCAAACTCCATGAAGTCGAATGCGGAGGGAATCACGATATCCGGAGTGACGCCGCGAAGCTGCGTGGACCCGCCAGAAATGCGGTAGAAGAGAGCATTCGTCACCTTAATCGCACCCATCGTATCAGAGCGACTGAGCCCAAGAACCGTTTGCACGCTCCCCTTGCCGTGGGTCTTCGAGTCGCCCACGATAATAGCGCGACCATAGTCCTGAAGCGCTGCTGCCAGAATCTCGGATGCCGATGCGCTGAGGCGATTGACGAGCACAATGAGTGGGCCGCCGTAGACGATGCTGGGGTCGTTGTCCGGCAGGATGCTGATGGTGTGGCGTTCGCGCACCTGAACTGTGGGCCCTGTCTTGATGAATAGCCCAGTCATCAGAACCGCCTCAAGCAGGGAGCCACCGCCGTTATTGCGCAGGTCGAGCACAACCCCCTCGACATCGGCTTCGCGCATTTCGCGCAGAATCCGGCCCACATCACGAGAGGAGCTCTTGTAGTCGGGATTCGTGCGCTTCCCCTTGAGATCGGCATAGAAGGCTGGAAGTTCAATGACACCCAACTTCACGGCCCTGTCATGGGCATCCTTGATTGTCTTTATGCTGGATTTGGCAGCCCGGTCCTCAAGCTTCACCTCGTCGCGAATGAGTGTGACCTCCTTGGTGCTGGTTCCCGTTGGATCCGTTTTGGGAATCACCGTTAGCACGACGCAGGTCCCTTTCTTGCCACGAATCAGCCGAACGGCCTTGTAGAGCGGCCAGTGGAGAATACTGACAGCCTTCTCGGTGTCCTGTGCAACGGCAATAATCTTGTCACCAGGGCGCAGCTTATTCTTGCTCTCGTCACGCGCGGCGGGTCCCCCGGGAATCAACCGAACGATCTTGGCCGTTCCGTCCTCGGGCCGAAGCAACGCCCCAATGCCAAAGAGCGAGAGCTTCATCTCGATGTCGAAATCCTCGGCCGTTGCGGGCGACATGTAGTCACAGTGTGGATCATAGGCCCTTGCAAATGCCGACAGATATTTTTGGAAGACCCACTCCTTATCACTATCTTCAAGCGTCGTCAGAAACTGCTTATAGCGCTCTTGGATGAACGCTTCGGGAGAGAGCTTCTCCTCGGGAAGCTCGTCCTCGATGTCCGCCTCGGAGGAGGGCGTTTTTGCCAAATCCGTCTCGTTGGTGAATCCAACCTCCGGGGAGGTATCCTGAGCGTCTTCCTGGGGGGCCTCCTCGGCGGTGTCCGAATCTGCTTCAGCCAGCTCTGCAGCCACAAGCCGCCGGATATACTCGTTCTTAATGCGTTTCCGCCACAGATCATTCCAAGTCTCGCGACTCTCGCACCAGGGCGCATCTTTGCGTTTCCAGAAATACGCTTCTTCCAGCGTCAGGTCGAACCCGTTCGTGAGAAGCGTTTCAACATACGCCGACCGATCTCGAACCCGTTGCTTAAAAACATCGAAGACCTCATGGGCAAACTCGGCATCTCCCGCGCGCAGCTCGTCATCTAGAAGGGCGCTCTTGCGGTCGAAGGACTCGATATCAGAATCCAGGAAATAGATCCGCTCGCTATCCAGAGAGGCGATGTAGTTCTCAAGCATCTGCCGGGACACGGCGTCGTCCAAATCGTGCCTGGAAAGGTGTTCGCGCGGCAATTCGTGTGCGAGCGTCTTGACGACCTTTGCGTAGTCGATCTCGGGGCGATCCGATATAGCCCCGGTCATCCCAACAATAAGGAGCGGAATCACGACAGCAAGAGCGATACGTTTGAGTCTCTTCATAATCAGCTACACTCGCGTTGAGAGGCAAAAGGACATCTGCACCATTCCAACATCATAGCACACGATGTCCAAAAGAGCAGCCCCTCGTTGAGAACAAAAGAAAGAGCGGGGATTCCGTGAAACGATCACAGCGCCCCCGCCCCTACTTTATTCCAAGTCTATCAGACTATGCAGAGAGAACAGCCTCTTTGCACGCCTTGGCAACACGGAATTTCACAACCGTCTTTGCCGGAATCTGGATCGTCTCACCAGTCGCGGGGTTGCGGCCTTGACGAGCAGCGCGGTTCACGAGAACGAGCTTGCCGATGCCGGGAAGCGTGAATCCATTCTTGGCTTCCGTGTACGACAGCGTGGCCAGCTCTTCCAGAAATCCTGCAACCTGAGCTTTAGTGAGTTCGGTCTTCTCGGCGAGACAAGCGATTGTCTGTGTCTTCGTCATGGGTCTTCTCCTTTTTAGGTTAGACGGTACCGACGACGGTACCGCGTACGACGTGAGTCCATTGTGGGCAAAAACCGCCGGAATACAAGCGCATTTTTGCCAAAAAGGTGAGTGATCCCTGATCCTTCGCGTCTTGCGGCGAGGGGGGGGGCACAGGTGTTAAGTTAAGCGCCCTCCATCCTGCCCGCCGTAGCAGTCGTAGCGCGAAGGCTGGGAGCTGTGCCAGCACGGATGATCAGCTCTGGAGAGCCGATCTACTTTCGCCTAGCTTGACACCTATGGGGGGGACGCTGCGTCCCGACGTACGTCGGGATCAGTTGCTAAGGATTAGGGTGGGTGGGATCAGGTCAAGAGCTGACGGCGAGCATCTTCGAGTTGCCGATCGAGAGTGCCATCAATAACGAAATCGCCGACCTTGATGGAGACGCCTCCCAGAATGCTCCTTATAACTCTGGGGCGTAGCGTCACCTGCCGATTCAGAATCCGCCCGACCTCGGTTTCCATCTCAGAAACCTGCGCTTCGGCGAGCGGAACGGCCGAATGCACTTCGCCGGAAAGGCGTTCGTGCACGAGGGAGGCTTTGGCAAAGAAACTCGTCGCCACTTTCTCCAGGAGCCTCAGATCGCCTGCCGTTAGAAGCATCACGAGGAACTCTATCAGAAGCGGGTGCGTCTGCCCTTTGAGGATGTCATGAAGCGCGCGGCGCTTTCCTCTCTCGGCAACGGTTGCTGCCGCAAGGAAGCGCTGCAACTCCTCACTCTCCTGCATGAAGTTCAGGAGATGAACGAAATCGTCCTCCATGATACACAGCGCATCGGCAGCCTTTGCGATGGCGACCAATGCATCCGCATAATGTTCAATCGTTTCTGCTGTGCTGTGCATTGCGGTTCTTCTTGAGTCGATCAATAAACTGATCAGCCAATTCCGCGTGACGCGCTTCGTTCAGGTCCTCGCGGATCACCTGCCTGGCAATACGAACGGAGAGCGTCGCCAGCGTGCCCTTCAGGTCCTCGAGCCCCTTTTGGGTCTCACGCTCAATCTCACCACGAGCGCGATCGATCAACAGATCGGCATGCTCCTGCGCCTTGATCTCGGCTTCCCGCTGCTGCTCGGCCACCATGCGGTTTCCTGCGTCAACGATTCCGCGAGCCTCCTCGCGGGCCGTAGCAAGCTCGGCCCGGTGAGCATTCACGAGCTGCTGCGCTTCGTCGCGCGCCTGTTTGGCCTCTTCGATTGTCTGCTGCATACGCTTCTCGCGCTCAGCAAGCAATTCACGCAACGGCTTGAAGGCAAACCGCGACAGTAGCAGCATTAGCCCTGCAAACGTGGCAAGAGACCAGAAAAACAGTCCTGGATCAAAATGGCCCATCGTATCCCATCCGTTGAGTGTGAGAAGAGCAGCGCTATGGGTGCGCTTCGACAGCAGGCGCATCCCCATGCGACAGCTCGGACTCTGCCGATGCCTCAGCTTTGCCCTTTCCGGCCAAGGTAAAGGCCACAAGGAGTGCATACAGGCAAAGCGCTTCAATAAAGGCGATCGCAAGAATCATGAGTTTCTGAATCTGTCCCACAGATTCCGGCTGCCGGGCGGCAGCTTCCACGCTCTTCCCCGCCAAAATGCCAATGCCGATTCCCGTTCCCAGGGCGGCGAGACCAATGGCCAAACCTGCGCCTAGCCAAGCAAATCCTTCTGGTTGCATATATGTTTCCTCGTCGTGAAAGTCACAGTCCGTTCAATGCGCGTCCAAGGCGTCTTTGATATACATTCCCGCCAGCAAAGTAAAGATAAAGGCCTGGATGAAACTGACAAACAGCTCGAAGGCGCTCATGATGACAGCCCCCATGTACGGTAGCGGTTTGAGTAGCCACGCAGCGGAACCCGCCATACCCAGAAAGATCAGGATAAGGGCATGCCCCGCCAGCATATTCGCAGAAAGACGGATGGCCAGCGAGAGGGGACGCGCCAACCAGCTGACAATTTCAATGGGGATCGCCAGGATCTTCACCACAAAGGGAAGGCCCTGCGGCGCAAACTTCTTGAGGAAGCCGAAAAGACCGTGCGTCCGAATATTGACTACAATCGTTATCACGAAAACAACGAGAGCCAACGCCGCCGCCACATTAATGCTCGAGGTCATGGCCTTTACATGCGATGGAAGCGGCGCCAAGCCCAGCAGATTGGCGAAGAGAATGAAGAAAAACAGCGCCAGCAGAAAGGGCGACCACTGGCGACCATGTTTGCCCAGAATCTCCTCCCCTACACTCTCGTCGAGGAAGTCAATGATGGCCTCGAAGAAATTCTGAAAGGTTCCTTTGGCAATGGGATTACGTCGCCTGCAGGCGAGTGTAACCAGCACAAACGTGAAAGCCGCCGCAATCCACAGAAGCAGCACCTCATTGGTGATACTCAAGTCAACCCCCCACAAGATGGGCAGCCGAATCAAAACTTGTCGCGGAATGTCATGCATGTTGTGAGCTAGGGGTTCGGGGTTAGGGGGTCTGGGTTAGGAGTTCTGGGTTCCCGGGGATTAGTTAGACCCAATCCGAAAAGGGTCTGAACCAGAAACGAAGCCAAACTCATAAGGAAATTCAACTGCGGATGGGCGCGGATGGGTACGGATATGGAAAACTCTTGGAGGCCATAGGGCCTTCTGGCGCTCTGATAACCAGATTCTTGCATCACCATCATCCTCTATCCGTGCAATCCGCGCCCATCCGCGGTTAGGAAACTCTTCGGTTCTTCGTCTCGTTACCGTTCGCAATCCTCTTGAAGAACTTCAATAAGTTTCTGTCGGGTTGTATCAGAAAGGGGCGTTTCGTGAAATTCAAGAATGACACTGGTAATCTGGTCTGCGTTGCAGACAAGAACACCACTTGAGCCCTGCACTCCCGAGCGCAACCGGTTCGAGGCGAAACAGAGAATGGGTGTGATCTCTATGTCCACACCGGCAGCATGCTGCAGGCGCGCCTTCAGTGCGGACGAAGCCCTCTTGACCTGCTCCAATGGGGGGCGGCTCGGTTGCTCGCCATCGGCCGTGAGTTCTCCGTTTTCGATATGGAGGTCGCCACTCCAGTTCTTGGTTTCGATGACGAAGAGCCCAGCCGGCCCGACAACAACGTGATCAAGATCGCCACCGCCCTGTGAGAGGAGGCAATGACTGTCAGCGGCGATGCCATGGAAAACCGCAAAGGTCTCTGGAAGACGCGCCAGCGCGCGCGCAACGAGCTCCTCGCCGTGTGCTCCCTTGAGAAATGCCTGCAAGCGGCGACGGCTATGGTTGGCAGCGGCGGCAACGGCAACCGCAAGCACCAGAAAGAGCGCGCCGGCCAACGTGCTGCCCATGGCGGGCACCGGCAGGGCCGCTCGCAGGAGATAGCCCGTGAGCGCCACGACTATGAGCAGCGGCCACTGCGTACGCAAGAGCCCTGCCATGCGGACGCGCGTCCCCGGGCTGCCAAAGACCCGCGCATACCTCGCGGGACGGCCGTCTGCGGAAAGATCTGTCATGACGCAGCCGCCGAGTGGGATATCACAATAATGGCGGTCAGAATACCGACGATGGCACCCATCAGGACCTCAAGACGCGTGTGACCCAGCAGCTCCTTGAGTTTGCGCTCGGAGAGATGGTGCGCCTTAAAGAGCTCATCCAGCATCTCATTGAGCAACCTGGCCTGAAGTCCCGCCGCACGACGAACCGTGGAGGCATCGAACATGGTGATGATGGCAAAGGCTAACGCAACGATGAACACAGGCGAATCGAAACCCGCGACGAGCCCGACAGACGTTGCCATACCAACGGTACATGCAGAGTGGGCGCTGGGCATACCCCCCGTGCTGACGAGGTAGCTGAAGTCGAGCCGACGCGTGCGCCAGAAGCCACAGAGCATCTTGGTCAGCTGAGCGGCCGTCCAAGACCAGAATGCAGCCCAGAAACAGGGGTTTCTGAAAATATCAAGAAATTCAGTTTCCATGGTGCTTTGTCATCTTCCCATGCCGGTCATCCGCAATCGCCAGCGCGTGCTCTCAGTAAGCGTTCTTCTTCGCGCTGAATGTCTTCACGAGGATCTTGAAATCAAAAACAAGCGACCAGTTCTCCAAGTAGAAGAGGTCGTACTTGATGCGCTCGCCCAAATCGGTATTTCCTCG
>JABGOW010000499.1 GCA_018645275.1 Verrucomicrobiota bacterium | reverse complement strand
GTTGACAAGGGTCCCGGCGGAGTACGTGTTGTCCCCACTGAGGATCACCGTCGGAGAGTAGCCACTGTTCATATTGAGGCCGCCCGCACCAGATATGCCGCCGTCAACGGTGAGCGTGTTGTCGCCGTATATCTGGATCCAGTTTGAGCCATCCAGCGCAACATTTCCTGTAACCTGCAGGCCGCCGCTTCCGACGGGGTTGAGCTGTACATCGTTGCCCGTGCGGTTGCCGATGTTGGATTGGATCTTGAAGAGATCAGGGCTGTTGTTGTTCTCGAACTTATAGGCGTACGTGGCGTCGCCGCTCCAGGTGATTGCATTGGCGCCACTGTACACAACGATATTTCCAAACCAGGACCCTGTATCGTAGTTGCTGTACGGCTGCTTGGTTCCTTCCGAGTTGTTGAAGTATAGATTGTCACCCGAACCGGGATTTCCTGAACCCGCCCACCAGTTGTTGACTTCGTCGATGTTATCACTGGCCCCAGACCCACGCCAGTACCAGTCCGCGGCAAGGGCCGACTGCCCCACTGCCAACCCGACCACCATTACGCACAGCCACACAGTCCACACCCCAGCGATCCATTGACTCTTCATTTTGCGTCCTCCTCAAAGATTCCCAGCATTCCTGCCATGAACACACCTGTTGGGCCGTACTCGATATCACCGTACCGACTAGTATACCGCGAACTGTTACACTTTTGAAATGGACATTGCTCTATCGTTTTTGCATATTCTTACTACCTCCTCGAAACCAGCCATCCCTCAGATCACCCCTATAGTTAATGCTCTTACTTATGGCATAGACATACGCCCGTCAGTTTTGCATATTTCGCCTATGCCAGAGCAACAATCGCCACCAACCGCCCGCTACCTGCCGACTGAGCCTGATTCCGAGAAATGGGGCATCTATGTAGCGGATAGCGGGTTTGCCTCAGTCAAGCCGGGAGCCGACTATCCCTCGCACTCGGAGAGCCGTCCATCTGAATACCGGCACTCGTGGAAGGCAGGACGCACGCTTGATGAGTACCAGCTCGTCTACATCACCGAGGGACGTGGAACCTTCGAATCGGAACCGACTGGTCGAGTTAGCATTGAGGGTGGCCACGTGTTTCTTCTCTTTCCAGGCGTCTGGCATCGCTTCCGTCCTATCAAGAGGGAGGGGTGGGAGGAGAACTGGATTGGTTTCAATGGAGACATAGCGGACCGGGTCATGAAGAACTTCTTCTCACCCCAGAAGGCCGTGATTCGGGTGGGGCCCGACCAGGAGCTGCTTCACCAGATCAGATCCATAGTGGGACTTATGGATCAGGCGCCGGTCGGCTACCAGCAGATTGTGGGTTCGCGCACCCTCGAGATCCTTGCCCACATCAGGTCGCACGCCATGAGCTATCGCTCCATCGACCGCCAGGTGGCACGCAAAGTCGAGCAGGCACGCCGCTACCTCGTACAACACTACAGCGACACCATCGATACGGAGGCACTGGCGCACCGGCTGGGATTCAGTCTCTCGCGCTTCCGCGCGGTCTTCAAAGAGCACACCGGCGCGGCGCCAAACCAGTACCAGATCGATATCCGGATGAACCTGGCGCGCCACTGGCTGGCAGAGTCACACCACACCGTCACCGAGATCGCCGAAATGCTGGGCTTCTCCTCCGTCTACTACTTCTCCCGCCTCTTCAAGAAGAAGGAAGGCTGCCCACCCAGCGCTTACCGCAAGCGGTAGGGGCGAAGCGAGCAACTGGCAGTCACGTAGTGCCCCAATGCCGCGGCGCTAGCCGCTAATAGCCTCTTTATGCTCCGCCCACACGCGGTTGAGCAGCTCGTAGTCGCTCTCCTCGAAGCGCTCTTTGGTGGTCTCGATGCCGGTGACGTAGTAGGTGCAGGGATTGCCGATGGTGGGCTGGAACTCGGCGTACTCGCGCCAGGCTTCCATTGATGGCATGGGATGCTGATCGGTATGGACTACGCACCCCGGGGCCACGCGGTGGGCAATCTTGGCGCGCTGTGTCATCTGTGGCACGATGCTGCGGGCATCGGTGTAGATGTCCTGCAGGCGAAGCATGTCGACCACATCGTTGAAGTAGGGGTTGAAGGTGTGGCTGATGATCAATGCATCTGACTTCGCGGCTTTGGCCGATTCGTAGTAGAGTTTGATGATGTTGTGCAGTGCTTCAATCCCCCACAGGGTCTTCTCTTCGCGTGGCGTGATGGGCTTGGTGCCGCGATACTTCGGCAGGAAGTGGGTGTAGTCGAACTCGAACCCATCAGCATCCAGCCCTTCCGGTGAGAGCAGGTACTCGATCTTCTCCTTCACGCGTGCCACATAGGCCGGGTTCTGTGGATCAGCCGTGTAGCGCCAGTTGGCATCGGTGAGGGTGGGGGCGGGTAGGGGATAGCTGCGCTTCACCTTCTTGATCTCGCGCTTGCACGCTGGGTAGAAGACATCGGTGTCGATATCCAAATCAAAGAGCGCATCCTCGTCGACATACATGTGCTGCTCGATTGGCACATCCTTGCCCTTGGCGGAACGACAGTAGCTCCAGGGAGAGGCCCATAGAATCACCTTACGACCCTTGGAGTGCTGATCCTTGATGAAGCCCTTGAGATCCGGCCAAAGATCTTCGGCCACATCCATGGCAGCACCATTCTGGAACCAGCGGTTGTCGATGATCAGGATGGTGGGATTGACACCCTTGGATTCCAGCGTTGTGAGCATCTCCTCGTAGGCCTGCTGCGTGCAGAAGCCATCGACGTTATCGTGTGCCCAGTCGTCATGCTCGCCGCTGAAGAAGTTGTCCCAACGGTTGGAGTGGAAGACCTGTTCGCCCCAGCCACCGAAGATCGGTTCATGCCACCAGGCGGGGAGCTTGGTGCGATCATTAGTCGGCATGCAACCTAGAGACTCAAGCGTCACCATCTGTGCATCCAGTGCCTCGAAGACATCTTCGCCGGTCTGTTGCAGCGCGATGGTCGGGCTCTGCCAGGATCCGTTCACTTCCGTGTAGCCGCCGTAATCGACCGAGAGACCAAAGCCTTCACCACCGGCATAGCGGTAGCCCATGAACCCGGCCTCGCCCGCTGCAACGCAGAGCCCCAGGCTGACCCAGTGTTTGCGCTCCCGATTACCCATCAAGTAGAGGAACGGGGCAGGGGTTGCGAGCCAGTCACCGCCAAAGTAGTGGCGATCGCCGTTGACGCGAATGTCGATCTCTTCGTAGTAGCCGAACTCACGCTTGTCGGCAGATGTG
>JABGOW010000342.1 GCA_018645275.1 Verrucomicrobiota bacterium | reverse complement strand
GCGCCAGGTAGAGCGGCAGCAGTCCTGCGGTTGGTTTGGTGTTGTTGGTCATGAATGTGTTGTCACTTTGTTTGTCGTCACCTAGGCATTCCGTTTCTGAAGCAGCCCCGGAGGGGCGAGCTATACCAGCCCAGGGCACCGCCCTGGGTTCTTGGATTGATTGGGTTCAGCCCTGTAAGGGCGAGATATAGGAAGGTTGACAAGCCATAGTCATATATCCCGCCCTTTCAGGGCTATTCTCCTCTTCTTCTCCGGTTCCCAGGGCGTTGCCCTGGGCTAGTATATCTCGCCCCGTTGGGGCTATTCGCATGCCCTCCACGTAGGACGGACATCCTGTCCGTCCCGGTCGGGCAGGATGCCCGACCTACTTCCCTGATTCACCATAGTTACTCGCCACCACCCCCCGAAACAGTCGGTCGGCATTGTTGAAAAAGAAATCCTCGATCTCAGACTGCTCAAGTCCTGCGCGTTCCGCCGCCAGCTTGATCCCGCGGAGCTGTTCGTAGAAGAAGGTCGTAAAGTTCACTGCATGCTTGGCGTCATAGATGCCCGTGCCGAGGTTGTAGTCTTCGCCCAGCAGATAAGCATACCCGTTATTAATTTCCACGGACTTGCCGCGAATGAGTGCAAACGGCAGATCAGCGCCGAAGAGGATGCGATCACGCGGGAAGTTCCTGAAGGCATACTCCAGGACGCCTTCGTGGTTGATCATGGCGGTGTCGATCCAGGCATTGGGACAGGCAGCAATGCCATCCAGGAATCCGACGACATTGCTGAGATAATAGGCCCGCCCGATATGCGCAAAGATGATGCGTGCGCTCGGGTAGCGTTGGCACAGCTCTACCATCTGCGTCTGGTTGAGCGGATCCGCCAGTCGGCCGGGGCGCGGAATATGCAGCATGATGATCAGCCCCAGCTCGTTGGCGACCTCCATCTGTGCCGCGGGCAGCATGTCGTTCACCGTGGCCTCTGCAACCGGCTTGCCTGTCACAAAGTCTGGATGGGGCTTGACCCCTACGAGCTGATTCTGCTGACCCCGCCGTCGCACGGAATCGGCCGAATCCTCGGGTGCGACCAATGCCAACCCGTAGAACTGCTGGTTATCAGACACGCGTCCGGCATAGGCCGCGGTGGCATCGCGGTCACTCTCAAACCCCGGGTGGCCAAAGCCATTTGCCGCAATCTCGACTCCCGGCAGTGCGTCCGCAGCCCATTCAAGATAGTCAGAAGGACCAAACGTGCAGTCGACCTTGCTGTAGGGATGAGTGGCCGGAAACGAGGTGCCGGGAACAAAGCAGGACGGATCGAAGAAGTGGACATGCGCATCGAAGAGCTTCGAGGGTAGAAACCCACGCAGCTCGTTCTCGTAGACCGCTTCGTCTCTTGCTTTCAGCTCATAACTCATAAAGGCTGTTTCTCGTTTCTCTTACATCTTGTACTGCGGGATCTTCAGTAGCTCGCCATCCTTAAGTGCCGACTGATGCGCCACGATGCCGCCGACGGTCATGTTGAGCGCCTGGGCAACGTCGCACCACGGCTTGCGGTCACGCAGAATGGCGTCGATGAATTCACTCGTGAGGTGGCCGTGTGAGCCGCCGTGTCCGCCACCGCCCACACCGGGAGGAAGCGGCGGTCGCGTGGTATTGACCGTAACATTGCTGTTTCGCTCACCGTAGAACCGGCCCTTCTCACCGTGGCCGGACGGGAGGTCCCACCCCACCACCTGGCGGGACATACCGCCCTCGCTGGTGCGAAACAGTGCCACCTCGGTGCCGAAGGGGTTTTGGTAATCGTTGTTCTCAGGACGCAGGTGAGGCACCTTGCTGTGGTTGCCCATGCAGGACACCTCGGTAAAGCTGCCACCGGTGATGCCCACATAATACGCGTTGTTGTGCGTCGGATACCACATGGGCGGCAAACCTTTGCGCCACCCGTTCTCATCCACTCTTCCGGTCTTGGGGTTATACCCGCCAATGGGTTTCCCGAAGTAGTGATAGTACTCACCCTCGGAGTAGATGATTTTACCGAAAGCGCCTGCCTTGTACTTCTGATGCCATGCGTACAGATCGTCATGGTAATAGGATGTCTCGAACATCATGTACTTCAAGCCCGTCTTCTTAACGGCCTCGAACAGTCGGTCGGCGTCCTCCAGCGATCCGTAGACTGCCGGCACGGCAGAAGCGACATGTTTGCCATGCTCAAGGGCCATGACAGCCAGTCGGGCGTGACTGGGTGCATCCGTGGCAATGTAGATGGCCTCGATGTTGTCGTCCTTGACCATCTCCTCGCACGAGTCGTAGGTTGTCGAGCAGCCGCAGACCTGTGCCATCCTGGCGCACCGGTGCGGGATAAGATCGGTAACCGCAACCACCTCAACATTGGGGTGATTCTGAAAGAAGAACTGCAAACCGAAAGAACATAAGCCACACCCGGCAATCCCAACGCGAATCTTCCGGTCGGAGTACGGCTGCCACACTCCGGACGGCTTCAGACCGGACTTGCCCGTATCGTCAAAGCCCGCGATGACATTACCGTCCGCGTCCCGCGGTGCATCTGCGGCCGTGGCTTTCCCCGACATGCCGGCCAGCCCCAGGACGGCGCCCGCAACGCCCATCCCCCCAACAAATGCCCGTCGCGATATGCCAGTGTCCTTAAGTGTATTCACAATGCTGCCCCTCATAATGTTGTGATGACTAAGGAGAGCCTATCGACTTCCAATGACACGATCTAGCGCCAATTGCGCACAGAGATTTTCATATTTGCGCACGGTGGACATAGGGAGAGGGGGAGGAAGAACGGTTGGATAGGTTGCATCTTCGATTTGGTGTGCTTGTTCCAATCCTTATCATAATCCTTCTCGTACTCGTAATCCGAGTATGATTACGAGAACGATTATGATTATGGGGAGAGAGGCATCTGCGAACCCAATATTTTACAACACATCGCAGATACGCCTAGAACAAGGTCTACATAACGATTCACACTTGAGATTCGCGAGAGCAGAGTCTATATAACTAGTTGCTCTAAACATCGAATGGATCAACCCAACACGCGAGAGGCAGCACTGTGAGCACCACACGACCGAATATTGTTTTTGTACTAACCGATGATCAGGGCTACCCACCTATGGGATGCAATGGCCATCCATTCATCAAGACCCCGAACCTGGATGCGTTCCACGGTGAATCGGCACGCTTCGAGCAATTTCATACCGGCACCACCTGCGCGCCAACGCGCTCGGGGCTAATGACCGGACACTACTGC
>JABGOW010000167.1 GCA_018645275.1 Verrucomicrobiota bacterium | reverse complement strand
AAGAATATGGTCACCAGACAAGAGGACCTCCAAGAGCTTGATGACTTCCATGAGAATCTGAAGGCGCTAATGAAACCTACACGTGCGGCTGTTGATAGCCTCGAGGTTGCCAGCAGTGATGACGTCATTGGCAATCTCCTTGGCACAAGCCCAACGGAACGTGCGGAGGGGAAGGGCGGAAGCCATTCTCATCTGGGCGATCTGCTCCAAGCCAAAGCCGACCGCTGGGCGTCACAGGGAGCCCGCGCGGCGAAGCCGTGTACCATTTCATACCGCGCTGGCAGGTTGCCAAAATTGCGCCTCGTTTGGTCGGACGCAGTCGCCAAGGACGCCTTCACTGTAGCCCTGAAGAACGCTGTCGAGGCATCCATCGTGGCGGAGGAGGGGAACGCTGAGGTTGGTGTACGTATCGAGGCAGTACCACGTGACCTCGACGGTGAACGCGGAGCGTGGTTCGTCGATATTGTTCTGGAGAACCCAGGCGGCCCTATCTCCGAGAAACGGCTCAGCGTCCTCAACGCAACTGAACCCTCGTTCGTAGATAGGGATAGCAGCAAACCGGCGTCAACCGGGGCTGGCGTCTTCCTCGCCAGGTTCCAGTTGCGGCAAGTCATCGGCCATGGTTCGGACTTGGTGCTGGCGAACTTGGCCGGGGGTTGTGTCCAGTGTCGTATCCGTCTGCCGGCTCAGGCGGTCCGGGAAGGAGCCCTTCCGTCTCTGCCCACGCCTGCCGCCGTCCATGTACCCGCTTCGGGCTACGTACTCTATGTCGAGGATCAGCCGTCGCACTACGAAGCCACGCTACGCGTCCTGCCAGGCCTTCTCCAGCAGTGGGGACTCGCCGTTGAGCATTTCCGCAGTGCTGCACCAGCGCTTGAGTTGGCGAAGCAGAAGTTGCCCGTGGCAATGCTGACGGACCTCTATATCCTAGGGGATGAGGACGACGGCAGACCCGGTTCGAAGAGAAACGGACTCGCGTTGATTGAGGGCTTCGTGGCTATTGCTTCCGCCGAGCCAGATCCGCCGCCGATCTGGGTTCTCACTCAGGAAGAAGAGTCTGCGGCTCTCGAGGGCTTGGCGACCGGAGCCTTGGGTGCATACCACCTAGCGGATGCCATCGCGGGGAGCCCTGCCGACCTGACAGCACCCGGTTCGCTCTCGGTCCATACTGGGATGAAGCGGCCGGACCAGATTGACGAGACGCTTCTGTGTGCGTTGCTGTCCGGCCCTGGCGGAGCGAAAACCCGAGAAGATTCGGTGCTATGTGCGGGATCTCGCCGCAGAACCGACGCGTCGCCAACACACGCGATAGAAGTCCCTCTCAATGCTGTGGACGCCACTGCAGACTTGAGGGATGCCTGGCTCCAACTTCAGGACGATGAGCAGGCTGTGCTGATCGTGAAGACGCGACGACGCAGCATCAAGGAGTTCACAAAGGACTTGGTACTGTGGTTCCGTCATGAAGGTCTTCCTGATCCAGATTCCTTGTCCGAAGCCTCTGCGGATCTCTTTCCTCTGTGGCAACACGTTAGGCACTCTCGTGTTGTCCTCAGTGCCGTCATCGGCGCGAAACTGTTCTCGCGCTTCCCCCCGGCTTTGCTCTACCTAGGGCTCCAGAAGAACGTCTGGTTCTCCCCAAGCCAAGTTGACCCGAGCGAGTTGGCGGCGGAGTGGGGCAGCCTGCGGCAGGAGGACCGTGGCCCTCTCTCGGTCCTTCGTCACGATGTCCTGAACGAGTGGACTTCCCCCGACTGCAAACCCCTGCTTAGCCGGGCACTTGATCTGATCACCCAATGCGAAGGACTCCTCGCCTACTCCGAGAAGCAGCGACGTGCTCTGCAGGAGACACTTGCCAGCGGAGATCCCAGCCAAGCGTCTGACCTGCTCCTCGGCCGACTGCTCGAGGCCGAAGCAACAGCCAAAGCACGCGAAGAGGTGAAGAGCGTTCTGATGGAGCTATGGAAGCCTTTGATGGAGATCTCGAACAGGATGCCGGAAGCGGGTGACGCGGCCGCTCGGCATCGCCGTACATTGCAGATTCTCAGCACTTACCTGGGGAGCTGAGGGTGCCTACCGAGAACTACTCAAGAGCCGTCGTCATCTGGGCCGATGACCGATTCGCTGGCCTGAGCATCGACGAGGCCGACGTGTGGCGCGGGCTGTTCGGTCCCCAGAACGACCACGTGTTCAGGATGATGGACTTGTATATCGAGGTAGTCACCACAGCCGAGGGGGCCGTCCGAGCCCTGGAACGGCATGGCAACGCAAGTGGGCACGGGACGTTTGTTATCGGCATTCTGGACCTCTGCATTCCTAGGCGTTCGGGGACGGAACCGTCTCTGAAATACGGCATCTCGGTGGCAAAGGAGTTCCGACGACGCGGTCTCCACTTCGTTTTCTTGAGTGCCAACACTGACGCGTCTAGCGTGTTGGGGCAGGAGAAACTGGGTACCGTACCCTACTATATCAAGGAGCCGGGGATGAGTCCGTGGCGACTTCCCGATCCACTGGTTACAATGCTCCTCGGCGAGTTGAGGACCCATGTCTGTTGGGTCACCATTGAGAGCGTTATTGCGGCCCTCCATCGTGACTCTGACGTCGTGTTTGAGGATTACACCCAGAGTAGTGGGGAGGAAGCCCAGTTCGCTGCCTACCGGTCTTTCCCATTTTTTGGCTCCTACCGTGATTTCGTCCAGCGCTGTGAGCACAGGGGAGAATTGAGTCTCGACCGATCGTTCTACATCCGGAGCCATCGTGACCATTGCGACCAGTTCGTCATGCAGTGTCTTCTTGTCTTGCTGAACCAAGTGATCTGCGCCAATAGAGGACGAGTCAGGATCAGCTTTGGACACGTGCATGACGCGAGATCCGTTGCCAGATTGCGGCGGCACATGGTTGCAGACGAGACCGGTTGTGTCCATGTCAGTGTCCTGCGGGTTGTGGCCGACTTGGTGTCGGCAGAAGCATTCGCAGCCGTTCTGGACTCCGTGATGACGGCTGTTGGCTTGGTCATCTTTGTTGTGCCAAACGATGAGTCCGCCGACCGCTATACAGAGCTCCTTCGTAATCATCGAGTCTCGGCTCTGGAGGAGCTGCCGCAAGACAGGCTGACAGACGGGATGAGCAGGGAGACGCTCCTTCGTCGTGCATGCATGCTAACCATCCAGAACTGGGCGGTAAGCGGAGGGTCGCCGGTAGGGCTCGCATCCAGTGCGGACCTCCTGTCATATCCTGAACTCCTCTTCAACCCAATCGACTGGGCGATTCTCCTGGACGCCGACCGGGG
>JABGOW010000497.1 GCA_018645275.1 Verrucomicrobiota bacterium | reverse complement strand
TACCATCCACCGCGTCCATTCACCAAAGAAAGAGTGGACCCGCCATTCCATCGGGGAGTTGCTTGCGTTCTACCTGATCGCACGTCGCAGGCTGAAGGCGCTCCACGCGCAAATCCAACCCGATGCCATCATCTCCGTCTTCACCATGCCGGCCGGCCTGCTGGGCGCCGCGTGGAAACAACGCTACGGCGTCCCCTATACGGTGGTCCTGCAAGGCTCTGACGTTCCAGGGTACCAGCCCAAACGGTTCGCCCTTCTCCACCCCATGATGCAGATCGTCGCCCGCTACGTTTGGCGACGTGCAGCGGCCGTTTCGGCCGTCAGCACGCCACTCGCCGAACTTGCCCGCAAGACCCTGCCATCGGGAGCCTTCACGGTGATCCCGAATGGCGTAGACACGGGGCTTTTCCAGACCGACGAGGCTCCGCCGCACCCGGGCAACGACACCATCCATCTCATCACGGTTGCCCAACTTATTGAGCGCAAAGGCATTCAACACCTGATTGAAGCCATTGCCAGCCTCCCGGTGGAAATGCGAACCCGCATTCGCGCGGACGTATACGGATCAGGTCCTTTTGCAGCCTCGCTCGAGAAGCAGATCCAAGAGGCAGGCGTCCAGGAACAGATCGCCTTGAGAGGGCTGCTGGAAGACAAAGATCTCTGTGCCAAACTGAAGGCTGCCGACATCTTCGTCTTGCCCACTCAACAAGAGGGGCTTCCCCTGGCACTGCTCGAAGGGATGGCATCCGGACTGCCCTGTGTCACAACTCCAGTTGGCGATATTCCGAAAGTCATGCAGGGAGAGCTCGAAGCACTGCTCGTTCCTCCAGCAAATTCAGACGCGCTACGAGACAAACTACAGTCCCTGATTGCAGACCCCGAACGTCGACACCATCTCGGAGCCGCCTGCCATACCGCAGCACAGGCCTATGACTGGTCAGCCATATGGAAGCAGTACGAGAAGCATACAGAAACGATGGTGCTTTCAGAAACTGCATGAGAACTATAAGATTCGGGGTACGGTTGACGAGAGCGGCGACGAGAGCGGATTACGAGTAGCGAGAATCTCAATCGTCCACCAATCTCGTCGCCGCTATCGTCAACCGAAATGGACGGCAAAACGCGGGAGAACGGCAGTTGCGCTGTAACCCCTTGATAAACAGTATGGTGAGAACCTTAGGATCCGACAACTGTTGACAGAACCCAAAACCACCCAAGGATTTCTGAAATGCGAATTGCCATTCTCAGCTTACATGTTGGTGCCATGGCGCACTACGCAAGCAGTCTCGCGCAGGCTCTCAGAGAAAAACACCAGGTCGCCTGTTTCTACCCCTACGGGGTTGCTGCCGAACACCTTGCAACAGCCGACGAGGCCTATACCTACCCGATTCCACAGTGGGCAACGCCACAGGAACTCCTCGGATATCTCAGAACGCCAGCCATCATCCACGGCCTCAAACGAGACATCCACCGTTGGCAGCCTGACGTACTCCACGTCAACAGTGGACACATTCTCTACGGTCTCTTTCTGAAATCGCTGGCGCAACGCTATCCAGTAGTGTCAACCATCCACGACATCGACCCACACCTGGGAGAGCGACGCCCCTTCGAACACCTCAAGCAGGCCCCCCTGCTCAACCACAGCCGCATCATCGCGGTGCACAGCGAAGGGCTGCGGCAGATGGCCATCACGAAGTGGTCACTCCCCCCGGAGCAAGTGAGCGTCTTCCCTATGGCATTCAACGACGTGTTCTCGGCGTGGCGGAGCAACACGCCACGGGAACCCAAGACAATTCTGTTGTATGGAAGACTGCGTGGCTACAAGGGCATTCAGGTTACCCTCGACGCCATGTCGACCGTACTTGAGCGGCGGCCAGACACGAAACTCATCATCGCCGGGCAAGGCGATCTCGCTCCCTACGCCAAATCTATCGAAGGTCTCCAGAACAACATCGAAATCATCAACCGCTTCGTCTCCGATGCCGAGACCGCCACGCTATTTGAGAGATGTTCCATTGCGCTGGTCCCCTATATCGAAGCAAGTCAGAGCAGTATTCCTTTCGTCGCGGCCTCCTTCGGCAGACCGGTCATTGCCTCACGCATCGGCGCCATTCCCGAAGTCGTGCAGCACGGAGAAACGGGACTGCTCGTTGCCCCCGGAGACACATCTGAACTTGCAGGGGCAATCACGGGACTGCTTGAAGACACAGCCCTGCAAGACCAACTTGGCCAGAACGCGAAGCGCTTCATCAACGAACAGTTTGGCCCCAAAACCATATGCAAACACCTTGAAGCGATATACGCCGAAGCGATTGCCCGCTGGTAGTGTAAAAAGTTTAATGAAAAGTAATGAAAGACGAGCTGAGACACTCGACCGCACACTTCCTCGCACACTTAACCGCCACACTTCGTTGGATACGCCTAAACGACTCTCTTGCAACGCTATGACGAGTAAGCAGGTCGGTTAAGGGTATCCGAGTAAGGGGGGCGAGTAAGTGCTCACATCCCGACGAATGTCGGGGAAAGCGATTAAGTGTAGGAAAACGGGGGAGAACGGTCGGTTGGTCGCAATCCATTGATAAACAGAAGGTTCGGGCGTCAGGTGCATGGAAACGTTTGACAGTACCTGCCCGCTCATGAGGAGCATAGAACATGAAACGCAAGACACTGTATGTGGGGCTCAGCCTGCTGGTAACCATCGGCGTTTTCTCGTTTATCTTTACTCACGTTTCCCTGCGTGAGGTCCTGGATCTAATCCTGAACTGCAACCGTTTCGCGCTAGGTATCTTCATTGTGCTCTCGCTGCTCATGAGCCTCCTTAGAATGTGGCGTTACCGACTGGTTCTGAACACATCGGGCTACCACCCCTCCTCGACGGCCTTGTACCTCGTCGTCCTCGTGAGGAACCTCTTCTCCGATCTCTTGCCGGCCAGGATTGGCTCTCTCGTCTATATCTACATCATCACAAACCGGCTGGGGATTCCATTCGCACCAGCAACATCCAGCTTCACGCTCTCGCTACTGTTCGACATCATCGCCATCGCCCCCATGATCCTGGTGGCATCGCTGTTCTGCGCTGCGGATATCGGAATCCCCCCGTGGATCCTCACCGCGGGGGCTGCCGTGATCGGAGCGATTTCTCTCGCAGCACTCATGGCAATCACCCCCACCCTGCGTACGACGATACGCCTCATTACGGCATCCAGAAGATCACAACAGGGATTCGGAAAGAAGCTCCTGGCGGCGCTTTCATCTTTTCAGATCGAACTGGAGCGCGCTCGGGAGGCGGGGATCTA
>JABGOW010000284.1 GCA_018645275.1 Verrucomicrobiota bacterium | reverse complement strand
GAGATGGGGGGGGTCCCAAGCACCCCCGAAAGGGCACCAGAAGCAGCGCATCCCCACCTCTGCAGGCTGTCAATCCCGAGTCATTTGCTCATCCCGAGCCATGCCAAGATGACGGCGATCAGGATGGCTGTGAGGACACCGTGGAGGATCGTTGCTGGAATCTTGGCAAGCTCACTCAGCAAGGCCTTCCTGAGTTCCCTCTTCATGCTGAAGCGATCAGACTCGCAGGGCCTACCTACGAGGTAGACGCTCAACATGAAAGGGGCTGGTGAGTCATCGTCGTCATCGTCACCTCCATCACCTTCATCGGAACCGTCGCCGGAATCGCCGGAATCGCCGTTACCATCCCCCCCCGGTTGCACATCCACCTCAACGGACGATGCCCCGCCATCGATGCGATCCGTCGTGGTCTGGTTCTGCACCATCCGGGGATCAACCACTGACATTTCCCGAATGACTGCCTGTTGCTCAGAGAGTGAGCAGGCTCCGAAGATCTGCGAGATGGTGCGCACTGACTGTGACATGATTGGTTCTCCTTTGAGTCACAGGAGGATCATGTTGGGCAAAGAGCATATCTGAAGGTTCTGGTGTCGTCCGAATCGGCGAGGGGCGCTAGGCTCTTGTGCTGTTCTAGACTACACGATGGACTCACAGGCGTCAAGCGGGGAGACCGCCCCGGTGCATGCACTACCTAGGCCTTTCTGTCCTGCGTGTAAAGGACGAGCAGTTGCTTGGCGATCTCTGCAGTCGTCTGCTCCCTCAGACCGCCGGTCTGTTCTCCAAGCGTCTCGAGTATTTGCACACTCATCCCTACGGCATTGATTCTCTCGAGAATCGAGACGTAATCCGACGCTTGGGTCATGGTAGAACGGTACAAGCTCAGGAAGGTTGCACCGATGAAGCTGACGATGACCCCCGAGATACTCGAAAGCAGCGATGGCTGAAGCGCATCAGGATCGCTGTAGATGAGGACAATGCCCACACCGATCAGTGCGAAGCCTACGAGCATCACGAAAACCGTCAACCAGAAGATCGCCCGGACTTGGCTGAGGTTACGGTCGAGGTAGCTCTCCAGCTTGACGCGGGCAAGCTCCCAAGCAGCTTGCGGCTCCTTCGGGTGCTCCTGCGCCCTGCGCTCGACCTCCTCAATGTGCCTCTCCCGCTTGACTTCATCGTTCGACTTCTGGTAGGCGAACATGATGAGAGCCAGTCCCACCCCAACTGCGCCAAGGACTCCAGCAATCCCTTCTGTCACGAATCGGACGTGCGGCAAGAAACGGCCAACAAGGAAGACGACGACGGCAGCCATTAGCAGAATGACCGACGTCGTGATGGCGGCGCGAACGCGAGTGCTGCCGCCCCGCCATGCTTTGATAAGTTCCTTGAGCACGTCAAACAGCAATGAATGCATGGGGGCTCTCCCTAATATGATCGCTCCAGGCGCCGGCCAAAACACAACCAAGCTGAGGCCTAAAGGAGGGGCTGTCAAGTGCCACCGGTGACTCCGCCGCCCTTCCTGCCCGGCTTCTGGCTAGCGGTCTCCGCGAGATCCCGGAGAATGGCCCGGCCCTCGTCGGCGAGCTGGCCGGTCTGGGTAAGCTGGCGCAGTTCGAGCAGGACGGCCCGGTCCTCGTCGGTGAGTTCCGGCGTGGGTTCGCTGGCTGGCGCGGGCACGTCGAGGACGACTGCTGCGTCCATGGGATGCCTCCTGAGCTTCCGCCCGTTACTAAAGGGCAGGAAAGAGGGGTTCGCCACGGCGGTTGACTGAACGGCACCAAGAGAGCCGCTAGCCCCGAAGGGCTCCGCCACTACGAACCCCAAAGGAGGGATCGCGCGCGCCGGCTCCTGGTTTGCTGCCCTGTCAAAAGCACACCGCCACGAATGACGACGGGCGAAGATAGGCGGAATGCGGGGGTGGTGCAAGTGGGGGCGGGAAGAGGCGTGGATGAAGCCAGGCTTCGGGGAAGACAACACGACGGACCAGACGGATGTGATACGCCATGCGACCATTGACGGCAGTGCCCGGTTGCTCGGGCGCTCGGGACTTGGCGCCGAGCAGAGTACTTAGCGGTCGCGGTTGGCGTCGGTGCGGCACCCGTGAAAGAACTTGTATCTGTCTTGCATGTATGTATTCTGTATACATTCGTTTGTGAGGATTGACCTGCCTGGATTCCCATCCGAGCTTTCGCCTCGGTCCCTGACTAAGGAGACTCCCATGACGGAAAAGAGGGCAACAAGCGTGGAGAAGAAGGGGGCTCCTACCAGTTGCGTTTGGTTGATACACCAGATTCTCTGTCGGCAGCAGGTCCGAAACCAGTTCATTCTCGTCGTATTGGCGGTTTCCTCGATCGTGGTGGCAGTTGTGCTCGCGCTGGCGTTCCTGCTTCCCAGAGCGGCTCCGTACGATGTCGAGGTGAAGGAATCTGGCACGATGCTCTTCAAGTTGCCGAACCGGAAGCGAACTGCCTGGGTGCTGCTCAGCCCGACAGGGGGCGAAGAGAGCCCTTGGGTCAACACTGGCCTGCGGTTGACCAAAGGCAAGGACGTGAGGATTACGGCAAGTGGGAAGATCTGTACGGCCTTCCATCGTATGGTGGATGCAGCACGTGATAAAGATGACCCGCTCCCATCTCACCCATGGGTGGGCCCTGAGGGAATCGATCGAAAGAGCAACACTCCGCCAAAGGCGTTCCGAACGCAAGATGATAAGGCAGAGAAGTTCCTCCTCGTGCCTGGCAAGAACCAAGGCCTACTGATAGGCACGGTTTCCCAGGGGAAGCCGAATGTGCATCCCAATGATATCTGGGAGATTGGCGTCGGCGACCGATTCACGGCCAAAGATTCTGGCGATCTTTGGCTTACGGTTAACGATGTCTGGCTCGAGCGGAGGAGATGGAGGCCGTACGCCGCGTCCCAGAAGGTAGGGGAACCTCCGAAGAACAAGGAGACCTTCAAAAAGAATATCGAGGACACTGGGTATTACAACATCTGGTTCGATGACAATGCTGGTGCCTTCCTGGTCATCATCGAGTTCCTCTAGAGCCGTCAGAGCGCATTCAGAGGCCCGAAGTTGGGTTTGCTCTCCCTCAGGGCCCTGTGCACAACGCCCCCTTCCTTCGAGCCCTTCCTCCGCCCCGGTGGGATCGGCGAGATAGTAGGGTGGGGGCCTTCGCATGGGAGTATTGCTTTCGTTGTGAGTCAGACCGCCAGCATGCGCGTCAAGCCGGACGGCTCGGTCTTTCAGGGGCTGGCCAACACCAGCGGGGAGGCGGCTGGCCTTGGGGGAACTGCGGGCATA
>JABGOW010000494.1 GCA_018645275.1 Verrucomicrobiota bacterium | reverse complement strand
TGCCACGGTGCTGAATATCT
This sequence comes from Verrucomicrobiota bacterium, assembly GCA_018645275.1. Taxonomy (GTDB): domain Bacteria; phylum Verrucomicrobiota; class Kiritimatiellia; order UBA8416; family UBA8416; genus JABGOW01. The sequence goes on along the minus strand of JABGOW010000494.1, from coordinate 3,282 downwards.
TCTCGGTAATGTGGGCCTTGAGCGCTTCGTCGCGCTGTGCCAAAGCCTCTTCAAGGGTCGTACCCTTGATCTCAGATATATCCACCTGCGCTTCTTGCGCCGCGGCTTTGAGTGCGGCAATCTCTTTGTCCTTCTCCATCAGAGCTGTGTCACGCGTATGAATCTCATCAAGGAGTTCTGTCACGCCTCCCTGCGTCTCAAGTAAGGCCAAGGCATCAGCATCATCCTCTGCAACCGCAGCACTACCCAGGACAAGGATCAGGAGAGACGACAACATCAGGCGTATGTGGAGTATTTTTTTCATAATGACGGATACTACACCGTGCTCCCTCAAGTTGTCACGGCGATATTTGGGTTCATCCCGGAAGTGTGTATTGGAAAGTGAAGCGGGAGAATTATCTTCGTATGTGGCAGAGATGCTTCGGCAAGCTCAGCATGACAAGACCTCTGGGACTCTCTAGTTCTCAACAGCCACTTGTGCCTGCCCTCCGCCAGCTAACACCTGTGTCCTGCCAGCTATGCCAGTCCCCTGCCAGCTTGCCTGGCAGGAACCAAGAGCTGATCAGCCACTATGGAGCCACCCCACAGCCCAGAGGCTAAAGAAGCGCCACAGGTAATGACCACTAACTGCGGCATTTAGCTTTGCAGCCTACCTGCGGCGGAGGCCCATATCCTGCTACGTCAGCAGCTGCTCTTCGTCCGGCTCATGCTTATGCAGCAGCCGTGGCGGGACCCAGGGGAAGTGACTCAAGACAAAGGATCCCAAACGGCTGGCAAACAGAATGCCGCCGCCAAAGAGGAGCAGCGCTTTCACTGGATAGCCCTCGTAACACCCCTGGAACTCCTGGAAGATCGCCCCGCCAACAACAATGATCAGCATCACGGGGGTAATCACGCGCACCGCCACATCCCAAACCGGCCAGAGCCGACGACCCCCGCAACCATTCACGTGCTGTCGCATACGTCCAGCGCGCAGCAGCCATCCCACGAGGACGCACTCCAAGATACCGCCGATGACCAGTGCGTAGTTGTTAATGAAGTGGTCGACGATATCCAGAATATAGAGCCCAGCCCGCGTTGTGAAGATAACGCTCCCCACCATGCCGACCGCACACATGAGCGAGGTCGCCTTGGCCCGTGTCGTGTTGAACTTGTCGCAGATCGAACAGGCAAAGGCCTCGGTCAGCGAGATCATGGAAGAAATCCCGGCCACGATCAGCACGAGAAAGAAGAGCGCCCCGAAGATGCGGTTACCAGCGGGAAGCTGGTTAATTGCCTCCGGGTACACGACAAAGGCCAGTCCTGGCCCTGCCTTGATGGCCTCCTCAAACGGCACCCCTTTTGCCTGCGCCATGAAGCCGATGGTTCCGAACACAGCAAAACCGGTGATGAACGAGTAAAGACAGTTGAGAAAGCAGGTCATCAGTGCATTTCCGACAATATCAGTCTTGCGAGGCAGATAACTTGCATACGTGATCATGATCCCGAATCCCAGCGAGAGCGTGAAGAAGATCTGCCCATAGGCAGCGACCCAGACCTTACGCCCTTCCGCCGAGAACAGGCTGATCTTGGACCAGTCACAACTCAGGTAATACCGCTTCACCGCGTCAACGGCTCCCTCAAGCTGCAGCGACCAGCCGACCAGAACGAGAGTCAACACCACCAGCATGGGCATGAAGATGAGGCTGGCTTTCTCGATGCCATGGCGTACCTCACGAAAACAGATCATCCAGCAGACTCCCCAGGCAAGAGCGGTCGCCGCCAGGATAGGCCATCGAATGCCGCCAAACGCGAAGGGCGAATCCGAGATCTGCAGAAACTCCTTGAAGAAGAACGTCCCGGTATCGCTTCCCCAGCTCAGGTTCATAGCGAGAAGGAAGTAGTTGAAGCACCACCCGATGACAACCGCATAGAACAGGTTGATACCAAAGAATGCCACGGTTGGCATCCACCATCCGAGCGGCTCCCAGAGCCGGTTGACACGTGCAAATGCCAGCGGCGGCGACGCCTTCTCTCGATGCCCCAGAGAGTACTCGAGAATCATAAGCGGAACACCCGCCGTCACCAGAGCAATGGCATAGGGCACCAGAAACGCGCCACCCCCATTCTCGTAGGCCATGTATCCGAACCGCCAAATGTTGCCCAGCCCAACTGCAGACCCAACTGCTGCTAGCAAGAATCCCAGCTTACTTCCCCAAAGACCGCGTTTCTCAGTCATCCGTGGCTCCTCTCGTAATCGGTACCGAACCCTATCCGTTTTCCTTCAATTCCCGCTGCAGTTCTCGCAGCTCATCACGCAAGACAGCTGCCCGCTCGAACTCAAGCGCTTTGGCCGCTTCCAGCATCTCACGCTCGACCTCCTGAACCGCGAGGTGCACGTCGTATGATTCGCCGGCTTCCCGTACGACCGTGCGCTCGATCTCTGTTTGATCATAGGTCGTACGCAAGCCTTCCTCGACCGCGCGCACAACGCTCCGGGGCTCGATCCCATGCTCCGCGTTGTATGCCATTTGGCGCTCGCGACGGGACTCCGTCAAGTCCATCATCCGTCGCATCGAATCCGTTATCTTGTCGGCATACAGAATAACGTGCCCACCCACGTGACGTGCTGTCCGCCCCGCCGTCTGAATGAGCGCCGTTTCTGAACGAAGAAACCCCTCTTTGTCCGCATCCAGAATGCCAACCAATGCGACCTCAGGCAGATCAAGCCCCTCACGCAGTAGGTTGATACCCACGAGGCAATCAAAATCCCCAAGCCGCAATCGCCTCAGCACCTCCACGCGCTCAATCGCATCAATATCGGAATGGAGATACTCAACTTTAAGACCGGACTCGCGAAGGTAGTCCGACAGATCTTCCGCCGTCCGTTTTGTCAGCGTCGTCACCAACACCCGTTCCCTGCGCTCAGCGTGGGCGCGAATCTCCTCCATCAGATCATCAATCTGATTTCCAAGGGGTCGAACTTCCACTGGAGGATCCACCAGCCCCGTGGGGCGTATGACCTGACGAATGGGCTCGGATGACACCTGGCGCTCGTAGGCGCCAGGAGTTGCGGTGGCAAAAATGGCAGAGCCGATGATCCTGAAGAACTCGTCAAAGCTCAATGGACGGTTGTCTCTTGCGGAGGGAAGCCGGAAGCCGTGATCAATCAGCGTCTGCTTCCGGGATTGATCGCCGTTATACATAGCGCGAAGCTGTGGAATGGTGGCATGCGACTCATCAATAATCGTCAGAAATTCACCGGGGAAGTAGTGCAGCAGCGTGGCGGGAGGGTCCCCCTCC
>JABGOW010000150.1 GCA_018645275.1 Verrucomicrobiota bacterium | reverse complement strand
GGGCGACGCGACTATAGTCGTGTTTTCGGGAACGGGCCAGCCGGTGCCAGCACACGCGCCCTCCCCATTCCGCGGAACTCACTGCCGCACGCAAGCTGAACGCCCTGCTTCCGGCCTCTTCCAACCACCAGACAGGAGCGTCCCTAGACGCGGGACCGGCCCCGCGCCGCGATGTCCCCGGCTTCGCCATGCCGCTTGCCGCCTGCAACGCCCTCCATCGCCGCGCGGAAGCGGATCCCACCTTTCTGCCAGGGACGGAACGGGCCGACTGCCCCGGGCATCAGTCCTCCTGTTCCCCTCGGGAAGCAGGGCGCTCAACTCGCGCGCCCCTTGTGCTCAGGACGGTGAGTTCTGTTCGACGTCATGGTCTGCTGTCCGAGGTACGAGGGTCAGCAGCACCAACTTGTTGGCCGCCATTTGGTCGCCATTACTCCTGGCAAACAGGATACAGCTTCTCGACGACCCCGTAGCCCGCGTTCATTCTGAAATGCACGCAACTTGTCGCCAGCCAGACGACCGCGAAGAGGAAATGAATGGTTGCCGTCTCCCCAGGAGCTTCTACTGCACGTATCTCCCAGAGCCGTCTTTGATCGACGTTTACCTTCTCAGAGATAGGCACGCGTGGGCTGAAGAAGCTTGGCGGTGAGACCCCGATCTCTCCTGCGGTTCGCTTCGCGTCAGCATGTTGGGAGTACGCTAGTCCAGCCCAGAGCGCCCCGATGACAACGCGGACAGCCAGGTATGTCCATCGACGTCTGTAATCTCTGGCTAGGCGAGCCAGTTTCTTCTTGTCGTGTTCGCTCAAGTCCATATGTCTCGATGTTCTCCTGTCCGCGAACGGTTGGGTTCACGCGCGGTTCACCACGTCGCTGTGCGACGCTCTATTCGGTTCACTGTTCCTTATTAACATAGCTATTTCAGTTCTACCGAGATCTCTTTTCCCTTTTCCGGTAGTGCCAGTGGCTGATTATCACCCATGCGGAACCGCGCTTTTCTTCTAGCGGCTTGGATTGTCTTTATCCGTACTGATAATTGGTCTGCCCTGATGCTATAAACACCTCCGAAATAGTTAACGTGTTTGACCTGAAGCCAAGGCAGAGCTTTAGGTAATTGAGGATTGATTATCAATGCGTCTGCACTAGCGTCAAGTCCCATAAATCCCAATGCCACACTCGCGGGAACCAGCCCTGATTCTGGAAACTCACCAATAATTCCCCACTTCCACGCCGCGCCCATGTTGTTCTTCGGATCCCGCTTAAGCCCGTCTTCGCAATGTTCAGCAAGAATACCTTCGAACCGTTGCCAGGCGTTCTCGGCACCAAACGTATCGAGTCGTGCCATCAGGTCGTAATGCGACACATAGAAGATGGCGCCGCCGTTCTCCAAATGCTCGCCGTAACTGGCATTTCCATCCACGGTGATTTTGTTGCCCAGATGCCACCACCAGTACTTACCGTCCACCTTGATGCTTTCTATAGCACGCGTGCAAGAGAGTGGCGCCCAGCCCAGTGCGTAGATCTCCTCGCCGGTGGCCCCGGTCATGTGGCTGCCGACCTTCTGTTTGTCGCTGGCGATGATCCGTTTGCCATCAAGCCATTCGAATATCTTCCCGGCTTGCTGCTCGGTTGCCAGGTCGTAGGTTATCGCTTCCAGGTTCAGATAGGTGAAACCGAAGTCCCAGTTACGCCCGGTGATGTCGACACAGCCGATGAAGCGCCCCTTTTCGGCATCCCAGAAAGTCTTGCCAAAATTGGACTTCACCTGCTTTGCCAGGCTCCGCAGCTCCAGGGCTCTGGCGGTTTGCCCCAGACTTTCTTCCAGGTCCGCCATGGCCACAAGAGAACCGTAGAAGTAGGTATTCACATAGGCCGATTTGTAGCCGAAGCGGAAGTTGTCCCAATAGTCGCTGGGCATGCCGTCAACTGTCCCGTCACACTTGGGGTGGGTCACAATGGCCAGCCCCGAACTGCCTTTGAGTGTCGTGAGCTGATAGTCCATAGCGGCGCGCAGCTTCTCAAGGACCGTGCGCCCCTCCGATACATCAGTCTGGTTGGGTTGCTTCGACTTAGTCGTGGTCTTGTCTCTACTCTCGAGGAAGGCTTTGCCGCCCTGCCAGTTGTAGTACTTGCAGCCAGCCATGATGTATTTGCCGTTGTTCTCGTTGTGTCGCACATGATGGGTCGGCCAGCCCTCTTCGTTACCCCAGGTCCACATGTAGCCATCCTTCGACTGCGGCCAGTTAACCAGGTAGTCGTGCAGAATCCCCCTGTACTTCGGCGTATCAGACCAGCAGTGCTTGCGGGCCATCCATTCATACCAACCAGGCTCATTTCCGAAAGGAGCAAGCCTCACATTCTCACCACGGCCAAAGGTCGCCCACATCTGGTTCATCTGTTGATTTATCTTATCAGATGCACCGGAGTCGTACATGTCCCCGGCCCGCACCGATATACCGAGGAAAAGGGCCAACAAGAAAAGCACGATTGGTTTGGAATTTCGCTTACAGTAATGCTTCATATTTATCATTGCCTTACAAGTCTCTCCGAGAAACCGAACGTCTGCCTTGAGAGTTTTGGCACAGCAGCGACAAATACTTCTCGAAGGCTTTGTTCGCAGCGTGTCTCTAGTGTTTAAGTCCGATGGCTGTTGCGATAACGCCACATCCGAAGATGATTGCACCGGAGATCATGACTCCGATTTGGACAGCTGGCTGGCTGTTGCCAGCCAGTACTAGAATCGGGATGGCGATACCGAATGCACCAAGGGCTGTTGCGGCGATGCCGATTGCCTGGGGTTTCATTTGTGCTTCCTCCTATCTGCTCTGCGAACTTGTTTATCCAGGGAAATCTCCGTTACCAGGGCGGGGCCATGCCGTCGGCATGGTGGATCGTAGCCGGGCAGTCAGACGCTGTCAAGGCGGTAGGCAGGTAAACTCATCCGACGGCGCTTGGCAGGACAGGGAGGAGCGTTACCGTAACCACGGGAATACCATGGTTATGGAGATTCCCCATAAGCCGGGAGGATGGATATGGAAGGCTTCGACAAGCAGTTGAGGAAGATCCTCGAAGGATATGCCAACTTTCTGCGGGAAAAGCAATTGGCGATTCCCAAGCACCAACCGTACCTAGTGCACTGGGTGAAGAGCTTTCTGCTCTTCGCCCGAGATGATGGCGGCTACACCTTCGAGCAGACGCTCGACCTGTTCCTTGAGGTGGACCCCAAGTCAAGGACCAACGGAACACGATATTGAGGTTGAGTGGTTCCTCTGTCTTGAGGCCCGGCAGGGCCTTCTTCGGGCGGAGACCCGCCCGCCGCGAGA
>JABGOW010000493.1 GCA_018645275.1 Verrucomicrobiota bacterium | reverse complement strand
TGGGTGAGGATGACCCTGAGATTGGCAACCGTCTGGGAGGGTGGTTCACGAGCCGTGGTTTCATTGTAGATCGGGCGGAGAAGGGGCCGGAGGTTCTAGAGCGGGCCATTGTATCGCGTCCGGATGTCATTGTGATGAATGCCATCCTCGAAGGCATGAATGGTGGCGCCGTTGCGGATATGCTCAAGGTGATGCCGAATACGCAGGACATCCCAGTCGTGCTACACGAGGGAACGGGAGAAATGCTACCGGCTGCGGGCGGAAATGCTGCAGGCGGCGGCGTCATCGCCACGGTTCCAAGCAATGACCCCGGGGACATTTACGCGGTCGTTACGAAGGTTCTTGGCTAGGTGATCTGAGGTCTCACATGCGCTGTCCAAAATGTTCCCATATGGAAGACAAGGTGTTGGATAGCCGCGTGGCTCGCAATGGGGATGCAACCCGTCGCCGCCGAATCTGCATGGGGTGTGGATATCGTTTCACCACCTATGAGGAGGTCGTGCGTCCGAAGCTACGCGTGATCAAAACAGATGGCCGGCATGAGGAGTTCGACCGGAACAAGCTCATGACCGGCATTGAGCGTGCCTGCGAAAAACGCCCCGTCAGCGCAGGTGACATTGAGAGCCTTGTGGACACGCTCATTGAAGAAATTGAGAGCGAGTACGAACGCGAGGTGGCAAGTGAGATTGTCGGGCAGAAAGTGATGGATCGCCTTGAGAAACTTGATGACGTTGCGTTTGTCCGTTTCGCCTCTGTCTACCGGCGCTTTCGCGATGTAAACCAATTTGTGAATGCAATCAAAGACATGATTGGTAAGAGTTGATCTGGATTCCCAATATCGACGAACAGAAGCGAGGGACCTCGGTGTTGTCTCACATCGAAGGGGTGATTGCCGAGAATTGCGGCGACGTCCTTGAGCTTGATGAGGGGCAGGCGTCTGAACTCGCATCTGCGGTGGCGATGTTCCTGGAGCAGTACCAGGATTCCGGTTCCTATGTGGATTCAGGATACCTGGTGATGCTTGCATCGCGGGCGCTTTCGTCGCTGGGGGAACGCAAAGCAGCCCATCGTTTGCTCGTCTTCGGATCTGGTCTTGTCAGGCCTTCAGAGTGGGAAGTCACCGGAGGCGCAGACGTTTGGACTCTGGACTTGCGGCAGATGACGGTGCGGGATGATGCAGCATTGGAGCTTGTTTTCTTCAGCAGCATCAATATCGTGCTGGCAGCAATTGCAGATGTATGGGATGGAACAGAGGGACGTGGGGTTCTTGGGCTGCAGCACGTCTGTGCCACGGCAACCGCGCTTCTGGGTGGCGGAAAGGCGGGGGCCATCTCGGCCTTGTCTACCGAGATCCAGAAGGCATGCGAAGCGAAGTTGGCTCAGTTGTATGCAGAACGTGGGTGGAAGCACATTCCTGCCGTTATGAATCTTGATCTCTAGAACATGATCCACGGGGGCTTACGTGTTACAGTCGGAACGGATACGCACTGAACAGACTCGGCGCGGCTTTCTCGCGAAAGCCATGGCGGCGGTCGCGGTTCTCGGCACCTGCGCACAGCGGGCGAGGGGGGCGACCGTCAAGACGGTTCAGGCTCCGTTTGATCTCTCTTTTCTTGACGGTCCATTTCCCCTGATGCGGCGTGACGCGTGGACAACCGACCCCCCGCGCATTTGGCTTTTGCGTGAGGGCGGGGACTTCGACCGTATCACGGTTCATCATCAAGGGGGGCGGCAGAGCATTTCGAGGGTTCAGAATGCCGTAGCCGCTGAGATCGATGCCGTATACGGCGGGCATCGCCGGCAGAAGTATGGCGACATCGCGTATCACTTTGTTGTCGACTATGCTGGTCGCGTCTGGGAGGGGCGTTCGCTCGCCTATCAAGGCGCACATGTGAGCCACCAGAATGCACGAAATCTTGGCATACTGTTGCTGGGAAATTTTGAACAACAGTCACCTTCATCCGAATCCATTACGGCGATATCGGAGCTGGTTCCGCGCTTGCGCGACCGTTTTGGTATCAAGCGGCACCGGCTGTATGGTCACCGCGATTTGGGTGCAAGCGCTTGTCCGGGAAAACATCTCTATCCTCACGTGGTCGCACTGCGTGAAGGGGACGGGGGTACGATTGCAGCCCTCTCAAACAAACAAGGAAAACAACATGATAGCTGATGCTCTTATTCGTGAACGCCTTAACGATACGCTTGACCAAGCTGAGTTTCCCTCCTCCTGCGCCGCTGAGCGGGGCAAGGTTCGCGAGTGGTGCAAAATGGGAGACAAGCGGGTGATCGTGACAAGCGATCGAATTTCTGCTTTTGACTGTGTTTTGGGAACGATCCCGTTCAAGGGGCAGGTCCTGAACCAGTTGGCTGCATTCTGGTTCGAGAAGACCAAGGATGTGGTTCCGAATCACATCGTCTCGATACCGGATCCGAATGTTATTGTCGCGAAGGAGTGTGAACAGCTACCGCTGGAGTTCATCGTTCGAGGTTACATCACGGGCGTAACGAAGACCTCGGCCTGGTACAACTATGAGAACGGCGTTCGCAATATGTGTGGCAATATCCTTCCGGAGGGACTCCGCAAGGATCAAAAGCTTGAGACGCCGATTGTGACTCCGACCACAAAGCATGAGAAGCACGACCGCAACATCTCGCGGGAAGAGGCGATCGAAGAGGGTTTGATCGATGGTGCAACGTTTGATGCGGCTTCCGCGCTGTGCATGAAGCTCTATCAGCATGGGGTGGACTACGCGGCAACGCGCGGGTTGATATTTGTCGATACGAAGTACGAGCTCGGACAGATTGACGGGAAGCTGGTTGTGTCTGACGAAGTGAACACACCGGATTCCTCACGTTACTGGTACACGGACACATACGCAGAGCTGTTTGCAGCCGGAAAGCCGCAGCGCAAGCTCGACAAGGAGTATGTGCGCGAGTGGTTGGCCGCACAGGGCTTCATTGGTGACGGGGAGATCCCTGCACTGAGCGACGAAGTTCGCGTTGAGGCCGCAAAGCGCTATATCCAAGCCTACGAACTTATCACGGGCCAGGAGTTCGTCGTAACTGACGAGCCGATTGCGGATCGCGTGAAACGCGTGCTTGCAGAAGTCTGCGCGTAGGCGGAATGCGGGATGCCGGGGGCATTCGGCGGCATGGAGTGCGGAGACGTAGTCACCGCACTCCATAACGGGCATTTTGTACCGCTCTAGTTTCAGGCGAGAGCCGCCTCGATACGCTTGAGTGCTTCTTCGACATTCTCTCGGCTATTGAATGCGCTGATGCGTATGTAGCCCTGACCGCAGGCACCAAATCCGCTGCCGGGAGTGGTGACAACCG